>JAIXUU010000048.1 GCA_027483405.1 Planctomyces sp.
CCTTCGATCTCTTCGATCGTGGGGCGGTGATCGGAATCCCAAAGATCTTTCTTGCCGCCACCTAAGCCGAAGTGGCCAATTTCCAGCCCGCGCAGCGCCTTTTGCAGTGATTCTTTGAAGGTACGGCCAATCGCCATGGTTTCGCCAACCGACTTCATCTGCACAGTGAGTTCAGGATCGGCTTCCGGAAACTTCTCGAATGTCCAGCGGGGAACCTTGGTGACGACATAATCGATGGTAGGTTCAAAGCAGGCGAGAGTTTCACGGGTAATGTCATTGGGGATTTCGTCGAGTGTGAAGCCGACGGCGAGCTTGGCCGCAATTTTGGCAATCGGGAAGCCCGTGGCCTTCGAGGCCAGAGCACTGGAGCGACTGACGCGCGGATTCATTTCCACCACGACCATACGGCCTGTCTGTGGATGAATGGCGAACTGGACGTTCGAGCCACCGGTTTCCACGCCAATTTCCCGCATGACGGCAATGGTTGCATCACGCATGCGCTGATATTCACGGTCAGTCAGCGTCTGAGCAGGTGCGACAGTGATGGAATCGCCCGTGTGAACGCCCATCGGGTCGAGGTTTTCAATGGAGCAGATAATGACGACGTTGTCGGCCTTATCCCGCATCACTTCCATTTCGTACTCTTTCCAACCAATGATCGATTCCTCGAGGAGGACTTCATGGATGGGAGAGAGTTCGATCCCTTTGCGAACCTTCTCTTCGAATTCTTCGCGGTTGTAAGCGATACCGCCGCCCATGCCGCCTAGAGTAAAACTGGCGCGAATGATAATAGGAAGGCCGATTTCCTTGAGAACGTCGCGGGCCTCTTCCATCGAGTTGACGATCCGGCTGCGACAGACATCGAGCCCGATCTTCTGCATCGCTTCCTTGAAGAGTTGGCGATCTTCGGCCTTTTCAATGACGTCCGCGCGAGCCCCAATCATCTCGCAGTTGTACTTTTCGAGAATTCCCCGGCGGAACAGTTCCATGCCGGTATTCAGACCGGTCTGGCCACCCAGAGTGGGCAAGATCGCATCGGGACGTTCGTTCTCGATGATTTTGGCAACATACTGCCAGTGAATCGGCTCGATGTAGGTGGAATCGGCCGTATTCGGGTCCGTCATGATGGTGGCGGGGTTGGAATTGACGAGGACCACCTCGTATCCACACTCGCGCAAGGCTTTGCAGGCCTGAGTCCCTGAATAATCGAATTCACATGCCTGCCCGATGACAATAGGGCCCGAACCAATAATGAGTATCTTCTTGAGGTCGTCGCGGCGGGGCACGGCTGTGAAATCTCCCTAAGACGGTCAGCAATCAGCGAAAACAATTGGCAGTTCTACTCTTACGGCTGAAGTTGCTGCCTCGAACCAATCGGCGCAAAACTTCCCAAGCGTACCAAGCCCTCATGGAGAATCAAGGAAGCGAGACCGACTGGTCACGGTCTCGGGTAAATGGTCAATTCGGCTTGGCGAAATCCCCGCAGAATACTGGCGACTCATGAAAGCGGATCGAGAGCTTTCGCTGCCGGAATAAATCTGGTTCGATAGTGGTTCTTGGGAAGCGAAGTGAGCAGACATTTTCTGCAGGAGCAAATCTGATGATGGGAACGATGGTGTCGCCTTTGTATTCGATGGTCATCGAAAAGGCTTTGCGAGTCGCGGCGGTCGCACATCATGGACAATTGCGGAAGGCGACGAATGTTCCTTACCTGTCCCATCTGGCGGGGGTGGCTTTGATTCTGCAAAGAGCGGGATTCGCCGACGATGAATTGATTGCCGCTGCGATTCTGCATGACATTGTCGAAGATACCGAGGTGACCATCGCTGATCTCGAAAAACAGTTCTCACCGGCGGTGATTCAGGCCGTCATTGCTTCGACGGAGGAAAAGGAAGACCCGACAGGAGCGGCGATTCCCTGGAGAGTGCGCAAAGAAAAGCATCTCGCGCAGATGCGCATGGCCTCACATGCGGCCAGGGCAATTACTCTAGCCGACAAGCTGCACAATCTGGGGGCCACGTGGTTCGACCTGCAGGAAAACCCCCGAGCGCTGGAAAAGTTCAGCGCGACGCCTGCGGAATGGCTCTGGTACCACCGCGAGATGGTGACAGCGGCCAGTGGGATTGATAGCGACCTGCAAATCCTGTCGTCCGCCTGCCGACAGATGATTCACCAGATTCAGGAGTTTATTGAGGCTCAGCCGCCCGAGACATCTCCCAGTTGAATCGATCCATCTGGGCTCTCCGCCACGCTCGCAGAGTTGACCTTCGACTGCCGAGATTGCATTGTATGGCAACAAGTATTTCCGCACGCAAAATCAAACTTTAACTTCTGGTAGATCTTTTATGGGCATGTTCTCACTCAGCGACATTCAGGCAGCGATTCGGGAACAGGGTGTTGATGGCTGGTTGCTGTATGACTTTCGCAAATCAAATGTGCTGGCTGAACGAGTCCTGGGGCTCGACAAGAAAACGAGCAGGCGCTGGGCTTACTTCATCCCTCAGGAGGGAAACCCTCGAAAGCTGGTGCATCGCATCGAGACAGGCGTGCTCGATGCGCTACCCGGAGAGAAGACTGTTTATCTCAAGTGGAGTGAGTTCGAAGAAGGGATGGCGGCCCTGGTGGCTGGAAGTCAGAAAATCGCCATGGAGTATGCTCCCCGGAATGGTAACCCTTACATTTCGCGCGTGGATGGCGGGACGATTGAGCTGATCCGGTCTTTTGGTGTGGAAGTCGTTTCATCGGGAGATCTCATTCAGTTGTTTGAAGCAGTCTGGGATGACGAGCA
>JAIXUU010000186.1 GCA_027483405.1 Planctomyces sp.
TATCAGCGAGATTCGTCACTCCCGCCGACTATACACATAACTCAGCAGGTTTTGTGCCCGATTTTAGTCCAAATTTTGAAAGAGGGTAGAACTTGATGGCGATTTGGAGGGCTTCGCATCAACTGGCTGCACTGAGAGGGCTGGCCCGCAACGATTCAGTTGAAGACTTGTCAGACCGCTTCGTCACCCATTTCCCCAGTGCGAATTCGAATCATTTCATCGATATTGGTGACGAAAATCTTGCCGTCGCCAATCTGGCCTGTCTGTGCCGCAGCGATAATCGTACTGACAACCTTCGGCTCCTGATCATCAGAAACCACGATCTCCAGCTTGACCTTCGGCAGAAAATCCACTGTATATTCCGCTCCACGAAACGTTTCCCGATGACCTTTCTGTCGCCCAAAGCCACGAACTTCACTGGCGGTGATGCCCTTCACACCCACTTCGGTCAATGCTTCTTTAATCTCCTCGACCTTGAAATGGCGAACAATGGCTTCAATTTTTTTCACAAGACCATTCCTTCACGTGGAAATCAGGGCAGGGAGATCTGCAAACAAACAATCAAATTCAGCAACTGGAGACTGCTGAACTGCGGGGATCACCAGGAAACAAGAATTGCTTGCTGCTTGGACGGATTTCGATAAGGATCGAGCGTGAATTGATCCACTTCGAGTCCTCAATCGCTGGTTTGCACTGAAAAATGCGTGCCGCTGAATCAGAAGGCCGTGTTTTGACGCTGATCACTGTCATAAGTGAGGCTCAGTGTTGGTGAGGTTTCAGTGGAAGATGTAGCCTTCCTCGCCATGCTCTGCGATATCCAGTCCCTGGAGTTCTGCCTGTTGAGAGACGCGTAATCCCAGGCTGGAATCGATGATCTTCAGTAAAATGACCGAAATGAATGCTGCATAAAGGGCCGTCACCAGGGCCGCAATTACCTGATAGAGAATCTGCTCGGGATTTCCATCAACTAATCCCAGGGGTTCTGTGCCTCCTTTCATCATGCGGGTCGCGAAAACACCCGTCAGAATGGCACCCAGCAGACCTCCCACGCCGTGAATTCCGAAAGCGTCCAGCGAGTCGTCGTACTGGAAGGCATTTTTCAGGCGGGTACAGGCGAGGTAACAAACGGCTCCTCCCATGAGTCCCATCAGTAATGCACTTAATGGAGAGCAGGTACCACAGGCGGGAGTGATCACGACTAATCCAGCGACAGCACCTGAGCATGCTCCCAGCAAAGTCACTCGGCCATGGCTCAACCACTCCATCAAAGACCACCCGAGAAGACCAGAAGCTGCCGCCATATGGGTGGCTGTAAATGCTGCCACGGCAAGGGGATTCGCCGCCAGGGCACTACCGGCGTTAAAGCCAAACCAACCCAGCCATAACAACATCGCGCCCAGGGCGGTGTATGTCAGATTGTGGGGGGGCATGGGCTCCTGACGAAACCCCAACCGGTTGCCAATAATGATGGCACAGACGAGTGCTGAGACCCCGGAAGTGACATGCACTACGGTTCCTCCTGCAAAATCGAAAGCTTTGCACCATGGGTTCGTGGTGTTGAACTCACTGAACCAGCCAGTATCTGACCAGATCCAATGTGCAACCGGGCAATACACGAACGTGCCCCATAACACGGAGAACCAGCAGACCGATGCAAATCGCAATCTTTCGGCAAAAGCACCACAAATCAGCGTGGGTGTAATGACGAAAAACATCATTTGAAACATAAAATGAGACATCCGCGGGATGGTTCCGACGGCAGGAATCGTCTGGCCAGATTCCCCATTTGTCGGCAGAACTCCACTCATAGCGACGAAATCAAAGCCCCCGACGAATCCGAACGAGTAGGGGAGATCCGGGGCAAAAACGAGACTGTAGCCATAGAGCAGCCAGATCACCGACATCAGTCCGGTCAGACTGACGCATTGCATCATGATGCTGAGGATGTTCTTCCGGCGAACCAGACCGCCGTAAAAGAGAGCCAATCCGGGAATGGCCATGGCCAGAACCATGGCCGTGGCAATCAGCACAAACGCAATGTCTGCTGCGACAAATGGTTGCGTCGTTGGTGCAGGTGTGACATCATTTGCGGGCACACTTCGGGAACACCCGATCATCAAGGCCAGAATTGTGATTATTGTTAATCGTGCTGACCATGGGCCCTTTTTTTGTGCAGTCATCGACACGACAACCCTTCTAGCGAGATTTTTTTGAGGTTTTTCAGCGAAACACAAAGCCAACATTTGATGAGTTTAACCTGTTGCTTTGAATTTGGGCAGTAAGTGCCACACTTTCAGTCATGGTGAAGCAGCACCCAGGGTGTTGTTCAGTCGGCAGCTGATCTGCTGGAGTGACAGCAACGACCTAACGATAAATCGACCGAGAAACTTTTGATGACTTCGTTGGCACTCATTCCCGTCGCAATCCTGGTGAGTTTCATTTCCAGCCAACTTGCTATACGAGAAGCGGCACTATGGGGAATTTCCCTATCGAAACCGATTTCGAAGCGGTCAGCTTTCCTGTGGGGGTTGTTCTTCTGGGTGGGTGCTGCCGGATTGTGTATCAGTGAAACCTGGGGAGCAGGAATCAGTAGATCTCCCCAGCAGCTCGCGGTCGAGGGGCATGGGAATCGTGAGGGCGTTGAGCTCGCCAGCATTGATTTCGAAGCTAATGTAAAGAGAGGATTTTCACAGAGAGTTCACCGGTTCCTGACCGGGGGAATCATTCCTGCCGATGTGATTGCGATCGTGTTTGTGACCCTCATTGTGATTGCAATGCGTGTTGATCTGGCAACGATGACCATCCCGGATCTGATCACTGTGCCGGGGCTGATTGCCGGGTTCGTCTTCGCTCTCGTATTTCCTCTGGTTGAACTGGTGTCTGTTTGGGGAGTGTCGTCTCTCGATTCAACTTCAGCGTCATTTGATGCCTTAACAAGTCAGAGTTCTTTTTTCGGCGAACAGGGAAGGGCGATACTGCGATGGTTCGCTGGGGTTGTTTGCGGGGCGGGAGTGATCTGGCTGATACGACTTGGCGCTGGCTGGTCTCTGCGAACAGAGGCCCTGGGATTCGGTGATGTCACGTTGATGGCGGCAGTGGGCGGGTATTTAGGGTGGCAGGCCACTCTATTATCACTGATGCTTTCCCCCGTCATCGGTATCGGACATGCCGGGGTCGCCCGCTGTTTTGGAAAAACCGTGCTGATTCCCTTTGGCCCCAGCCTGGGAATGGCCGCTTTTATGATCGCCTGGAATTGGAGTTGGGTCTGGCCATGGGCCTCGACTTATCTGAATGACCCAGTGATGTTATTCGTCCTGGGAGGCATGTCTCTGGGGGGATTTGCTGCCGGTATGCTGTTGCTGAGAGTCGAAAAAACGCCTCTCGAACAGCCGGAAAAGTCGCGCGATAAATCGAAAAAGTCAAAGCGCCGCCGAAAGTGAGCCTGGATCTAACTCTGGCGAAACTGGAATTAATCCATTGCGCGGTCACTTAGTGCTGCCTGAAATCGGGATCATCGATCCAGTTTTTGACCCGCTGCGGGTCATCGAGCAGATCCTGGAGTTCGTCGACTTCGTGCTCCCATCGAGTTCTTTCGAGGGCAGGGTCAATCTCGGAGTTTTCAGGTACCGAGACTCCAGACTTTTCTTCGGGAGGAAGAAACCTGCTCTCAGAGATCTCTTTAGGCAACTCGCGGAGAATCTGCCGTGGATCGACGTTTTCAAACTCATCGAGCCAGAATTCAAGATCTTTCTGCTGGCTGATCGTGGCTCGAGGTGATTGATCGTCCGCATGTGGCTCATGCTCGCGCATCAGTTCACGCTGGGAATACACACGAAGAAATTCCTCACTATCAATCGAGCGTCCATGACGTCGTTTGACTGCACGTTGCAATCGGTGATCACTCGAGACCAGCAACAGTTGTCGGCTGGCTGAATGATTGGAGATCAGAATCTCAATATGGTCATCGGCTTCGGTTCCAGGTTCGGCAAATTCGACATTCATACCTCGATAGATATGCCGACGAATGCTTCCCGGCGGTGCTTCACGGGCATCGAACACAACGGTGGCTCGTTGCCGTTCGTCTTCGGTCAGGAGTTCGCTCAGCCTGAGCAGCAAGCGGTTTCTGCAGCGTTCGAGATCGCCTCTGGCATACCGGACACGCGCAATTCCAGCGGCGTGCATCAGGTTGTAGCCATCAATCAGATGGTAGTATCGTGCCATGACAAATCATCCGCGGGCTCACAAACTCTCTGGCACACAATTCATATTGAATTGGGGCACTTAGAGCCTGCGAATGAATTATTGGCGCGAAAATCGAACTTCACCACCAACGATTGTCTTCATGACGCGACTTCTCAGAGTTTTTCCCTGAAAAGGAGTGTTGTGACCTCGTGAAAAGAATTGTCTGGTATCGACAGTCCAGTGAGCTGCAGGATCAATCAGTGCCAGATCGGCCGGCCGGCCGATATCCAGCGTCCCCGCATCAATCCCCAGAATTTTGGCAGGATTCACAGTCAACAGCCGTAAAAGATCGGGCCAGTCAAGGAGTCCCCCATCCACCAGCACAGTGGCCACCACAGCCAGTGCCGTCTCGATCGAACTGACGCCAAATGGCACCTGATCAAACTCGCGACTCTTCTTCTCAGAAGCAAACGGTCGATGATCCGAACTGATCGAATCGATGGTTCCATCCCGCAAACCTTCAATTAACGCATCGACATGCTCCTGGCTGCGCAGTGGAGGAAGAACCTTCAAATTCGTATCGTAGGTCACCAGTGAAGCATCGGTCATCGCCAGATGATGAGGTGTCACATCGGCTGTGACGCGAATTCCCATCCCTTTCGCCCGTTTGAGTTCTTCGACACTGTTTCGTGTCGAGATGTTCATGAGATGGACATGTCCGCCGGTCAGTTCTGCTAAAGCGATATCCCGGCCTACAATAATCTCTTCGGCAGCGGCAGGTATTCCACGTAAGCCGAGGACCGTGGAGTAATAACCTTCATGCATCAAGCCACCCGCCGAGAGCGTGGCATCCTGGGGGACAGCAAAGATCGGACGATTCAACATGCGGGCATATTCGAGAGCCCGTCGCATAATCTCGGCACTTTGAACGGCTCGATTGGCATCGGTAAAGCCGCCAGCGCCGCCCGCAGCGAGTTGTCCCAGATCGGCGAGTTCTTCTCCTTGATGATTACGGGTAATAGCACCTAAGGGCACCACCCGGCAATAGCCCGCCCGTTCGGCCTGGAGAATGACAAACTCAGCGCTGGCCCGATTATCAACGACCGGGTTCGTATCGGGAAGGGCCGCAATCGTCGTAAAACCACCTGCCAGGGCGGCTTTTGTTCCTGATGCTGTTCCCTCGTCTTCTTCACCACCGGGATCTCTCAAGGCAACATGCAGATCGACCAGTCCTGGCGAGACAATCATCCCTTGAGCCATGATGACTTCATCAGTTCTGGGGATCCCTGTTGTGATTTCTGCAATCACACCATCTTCGATCACAAGATTCAGCAACTGATCAAGTTGATGAGCGGGGTCGATCACGCGGCCCCCTTGAATCAGCATTGTGGCCATGAATGACTCCGGGGATCTCTTACCAACAGGCTCAAAACTCAGTGATGGCACTATTCAGCGTGGCTCATTTCTCGATGCCACCTGGCTTTCGACGACTTATGGAGTAGTCAGGGCTTGTTCTCTCGCAAGTTGCATCAGATACAAAGTGGCCATACGCACAAATAGTCCATTTGTTACCTGATCGAGAATCACACTGTGCGGGCCATCGGCTACATCTGGAGTCAGTTCGACGCCACGGTTGATGGGGCCGGGGGCCAGGATGAGAACATCGCTTTTTGCGCGGGCAATTCGCTCAGATGTCATCCCATAGAACTGGGCATATTCATAAATCGAAGGGAAAAACGCGCCACGCTGTCTTTCAAATTGAATTCGTAACAGATTGATCACGTCAGTCTGTTCCAGGATCTCATCGAGCCGATAACTCACTTCGACTCCGAGTTGCCGAATTTCGGCTGGGATCAAGGTGGCTGGGCCGCAAACGATGACTTTAGCACCGAGTTTTTTCAGCCCCCAGATGTTCGATCGGGCCACTCGACTGTGCAGGATATCTCCCACCAGTGCGACCGTTAAACCTTCGATACGGCCCCGCTGTTCACGAATTGTGAATAGATCCAGCAGACCTTGTGTCGGGTGTTCGTGAGTTCCATCACCGGCATTGACCACACCAGTGCCAAGATGTTTGGTCAGCAAAAATGGTGTGCCTGAAGTGCTGTGACGAACCACCATGTGGTCAACACCCATGGCCTCGATGTTTCGAGCCGTGTCAATGAAGGTTTCGCCCTTCGAGAGACTGCTCGCTGCTGCGGTAAAGTCTACGGTATCGGCACCCAGCCGACGCGCTGCCAGGTTGAAACTTGTTTTCGTGCGTGTGGATGGCTCAAAAAAGAGGTTACAGATCGTCACTCCCTTCAGCAGGGAATGCCGTGCTTCTCCATGACGGGCCATCTCTTTAAAACGGGCCGCTTCATCGAGAATGGTGGTAATCTCGGCTGCGGAAAGATCTTCCAGCCCCAGCACATGACGCCGCGACCAAGTTGATTTCATGAGGTTTCAACTATCCTGAATGACTGGAAACTCGAAGCAGTACGCAGCGCCAACCGCTAGAGACTATTCGCCGGAATCAGTTGTTTGCTCATCTCCGGGAGTCGATGTTTCGGAAGTGTTGACCTGATCTGCGGGTGCGTCTTCGACCTGTGCTTTTGGTTCGATATCCAGCTTTTCTTCGATTGTTTCCTGGCAGAGATCGGCGGGAATGCGTGCCATCGATGCGACTCGATCGCCTTCGGTCAGCTTAATGACTCGCACTCCCTGAGTGTTACGACCGATTTCGCTGATTTCCGCTGCCCGCACACGTTGAATTTTGCCACCCGCTGTCACGATCAGGACATGGTCGCCTTCCTGGACGGCCAGAATCTTGACGACTTTCCCATTGCGTGGGATGACTCGAATATCCCGGACACCCATACCGCCACGTCGTTGACGCCTGTAGGAACGGGATGAAGAGCTTGATTCTTCGCCCTCTTCGCCAGTTGCCTCTTCGGCATCTGTCTCTTCAGGCAAGGCTTCAGCGATTTCTTCGTCGGCTACAACGCCATCTTCTCCGGGGATCACGTCTTCGACGACGGGAGCTGATTCGATGAAGCCGAACGGAGTTCTCTTTCCGTAGCCTTTTTCGCACATCGTCAGGAGAGTCATCGCCGGGTCAGCGACAACCATCCCGATCACTTCGTCGTCTTTTCGAAGCTTGATACCGCGAACGCCACTCGTGTTGCGACCCATGGCCCGGGCATCCGCCTGAGAAAACCGGATGGCCATCCCGTTGGCCGTGGACAGCAGAATATCTTCCTGAGCCGATAGAATGCGGGCCTCGATCAGTGCATCCCCATCTTTCAGGTTGATGGCAATGATCCCCCCCTTGGTGGGACGTTTGTAAGCATCCAGCGAGGTCTTTTTGACAATCCCTGCCCGGGTGGCCATCACGAGATAACGATTTTCTTCAAACGTACGCGTGTTAACACATGTCGCAACCTGCTCACCTTCCTGAAGCGAAAGCAGGTTGACCAGAGCGCGGCCTTTACTCGTGCGGCTCTGCAGGGGCAGATCATAGACTTTCTGCCAGAATACGCGTCCTTTATCCGTAAAGAACAGCAGCCAGTCGTGAGTGCTGGAAATGAACAGATCCTGGATGGCATCTTCATCATCGGCTTTCGCGCCCATGATTCCGCGTCCGCCACGATTCTGCGCCTGGTAGGTATGAATGGGCAGACGCTTGATGTAGCCGCGCTGAGACAACGTGACGACCATCATCTCTTCCGGGATGAGATCCTCCTTATCGACATCGCTGAGTTCATCTTCAGAGATCTCTGTCCGGCGGGCGTTGCCGTACTTGTCGCCAAGTTTTTGCATTTCCTCACGAATGACAGCTCGAATATGAGCTTCATCACTCAGCAGATGGAGATAGCCGAAAATGTCTTCGATGAGCTTTTGGTGTTCGCCACGCAGTTTCTCCTGCTCCAGATTGGCGAGTGAGCCAAGCTGCATCGACACAATGGCTTCCGTCTGGTTGGCGGAGAGTGAATAGGTTTCACGCAGTCCCTGTTCAGACTGGAATTCCATAAAACCGGCATCACCCAGAGCACGGGCCACCATGGCGGATGGAACAAGTATCGCTTGCAATCGTTCTTTCGCTTCAGCCCGGGAGCCTGAAGATCGAATCGTCTGGATGACTTCGTCGATGTTCAACTGGGCAATCAGCAAGCCTTCGATGGTGTGCTTACGCTTGCGGGCTTCTGCCAGTTGAAATTCGGTTTTGCGGCGAATGACAGTGATTCGATGCCGTATGAATTCCCCAATGAGTTCCTTGATGTTCATCGTCTTGGGACGATTTCCCGACAAGGCCAGTAGAATCACGCTGAAAGTCGATTGCAGTGGTGAATACTGGAAGAGCTGATTGAGAATAACTTCTTTGTCAGCATCCCGCTTGAGCACAATATGCAGGCAAACCTGCCACGCCGGTGTGGTGCGGTCTGTCAGATCGACAATGCGGGAAATCCCTTTGATTTTGTCGTCACGCACCAGTTGTTCGAGTTTCTCTCGAATACGGTCGCGGGTTTCGAGATAAGGGATCTCGGTCACTTCAATGATGTCGGTGTTTTTCTCAGTGAGAAAACGGGTTTTTGCCCGGAGTGTCAGCGTGCTGCGACCTGTCAGATATCCCTGACGAATGCCGTATCTGCCACAGATGATCCCCCCGGTGGGGAAATCCGGGCCGGGGAGAACTTCCATCAGTTCATCAATGGACGTCTCAGGGTCTTCGAGCAGGCGAATGACGGCCTGAGAAACCTCAGCCAGATTGTGCGGCGGAATGCTCGTGGCCATACCCACAGCAATACCGCTGGAACCATTGACCAGCAGATTCGGAAATCTCGAAGGAAGCACTACCGGTTCACGGTTGCGCTGATCGTATGTCAGCACATAGTCCACGGTGTCTCGCTTCAGGTCGTCCAGCATCTCGGAGGCCACAGCTGAGAGCCTGGCTTCGGTGTATCGCATGGCGGCAGGTGGCAGGCCAGCCAGCGAACCAAAGTTCCCCTGCTTATCGATCAGCGTTTCCCGCATGTTCCAGTTCTGTGCGAGGCGAACCAGTGTCGGGTAGATGGAGCCATCGCCATGGGGGTGGTAGTTGCCGCTGGTATCACCACAGATTTTTGCGCATTTCACGCGCCCGGAGTTGGGCCCCAGATTCAAATCGTTCATGGCCACGAGAATGCGGCGCTGAGAGGGCTTGAGTCCATCACGGGCATCAGGAAGTGCCCGGCTGATGATCACGCTCATCGCATAAGTGACATAGCTGGTTCGCATTTCTCCTTCGATAGCCACTGGGAGAATTCGATCCGGTTGCGGCGTAAAACTGGCCGACGGCACGTCCCCGTTTGACAATGCAAACACTCCTGAAATGAGCACAGTGATGCCGAATTCTGTCCGGCGCTTTCAGTGTCGTCGTAACCCCATGCAGGATATTTGGTTATGGAATCCTGCAGAAGAGTTGAATACACTGCTTCAATGAACCTAAAAGGATACCATGTCGGGACTTTCGTCACAATTAACTCAGCAGCTCAAAAAGCGAATGTTCCATTGACCTGCTGCGGAGAGAAAATGAGAGCCTGATGGCTGGGGCAGATTCACCAAAGCCATCGCTGAGGCTTTTCTTTAGAAAGCCAGAATGTCAGGCTGAAGAGACGTGATTTCAGGCATTCATCCTGATGGCAGAAACGTGGACTTCAATCAGTGCTTGAAGAACGAGTCTTGAGTGGGAACCAACAAATTCCTGAGTCCTCCATTGGTATTTGGTCAACCTGATCAGTCATTGAGATTTCTTGTGGATGGAATCACATGTCGAATCAATCAGAAGGAACTTCAGCGCCTCGATCAGATTCGACGACCGCACCGTCTGACGATAATCACTTGAGCAAAACTTCCTCGCTACCTGTTAACGAGGAGGAGTTGGGTGAGACTCTTGTACAGAATTCAGAACTGCTTCAGAAAAGCTGCTGGTTGAGTGAACAACTCATCGATGCTCAGGCGTTGATCGCTCCCGCTGCAGTACCGGGTTTTCGGATTCTCGAAAAGCTCGGAGAAGGGAAGTTCGGCTCGGTCTGGCTGGCCAGAGAGACCAATACAGGCAAGCAAGTCGCCATCAAGTTCTACACCAATCGCCGAAACATCGATTGGGCACTTCTCTCGCGGGAAGTGGAAAAGCTGGCGGTTCTCTACACCTCCCGGCAGATTGTCGGATTGCTGGAAGTCGGGTGGGATTATGATCCGCCTTACTATGTGATGGAGTATTTGCCAAACGGCTCATTGGCCATGTTGCTGGAAGAGGGGCCACTCCGTCCGGCAGAAGCCGTTCACATGGCAAAGCAGATTGCCAGGGGGCTTGTGCATGCTCATGGCAGTGGAATTCTGCATTGCGATCTGAAGCCCGCCAATATTCTGCTCGATCAGGATCTCGAACCAAGACTTTGCGATTTTGGACAATCGCGACTGGTCGAAGAACAAAGCCATGCCCTCGGGACACTCTTCTACATGGCTCCCGAGCAGGCAGATCTCAAGGCCATTCCTGATGCACGCTGGGATGTCTACGCCCTGGGTGCGATGTTTTATCACATGCTGGTTGGTGAGCCCCCTTATCGATCAGACGAATTTGAGAGCTTGCTCAAGCAACAAACGTCACTTGAGGGACGGCTTGCAGCATACCGGCAATTTGTGAGGGAGCATCCAGCACCCAATCGACATCGGACAGTTCCCGGTGTTGATCGCCAATTGGCCGACATCATCGATCGATCTCTGGCTATCGATCCCGCACGTCGATTTCCAAACGCTCAGGCATTCCTTGATCAACTCCAGATCCGAGAGACGCAACGCTCTCGACGACCTTTATTTCTATTAGGGATTTTGCTGCCAGTCATTCTCTTGCTGTGCATGGCACCTTTGGCAGTTGAGGCCATTCGGGTCTCTGTCACCACAGCCCGTGTGAGACTGACCGATCGGGCACTGGAAAGTGACGTGGTTTCAGCCAATCTGCTCTCTCGTTCGATCGAACGGGAGATCCTGGATCGTTTTGATGAACTGCTGCGAATTGCCCAGTATCCACGGGTCCAAAGAACAGTGGCGATGCTGGCTGATATGCCACCCGCTGAGAGAGGTGAGCTCAATGAATTGATGACATCGCTGAAAATGGAAGTTGATGAACGTCATCGGGCTGAAGGTCGCCAGTTGGATGACAGTTGGTTTCTGCAGAATACCACAGGAGTTCAAATCTGGAGGGAACCGGCCAGCGACGTCAGCCTCGATGAAAACTTCGCTCATCGAGATTATTTTCACGGTCTGGGTGAAGAGTTTTCTGCCCGGCAACTACCGGATGATCTCAAGCCGATCTCGAAACCCCATCTTTCGATGGTCTATACCAGTGCTACGACTGGCCGGTACAAAGTCGCACTCTCGGTACCGATCTTCGATTATGACAAGCCCGATCAAGTGATTGGCGTGCTCGCCCGCTCGATTTATCTGGGAGAGTTACTCGTTGAATACGATGATCTCTTGCGGGATCAGTACGCCAATGGCGTCAGTCGAGTGATTGCACTGGTCGATCATCGCGAATGGAAATTGCTGGCTCACCCGTGGATGGATGACGAGCATCTGTCGAAACTGACACTCCAGCAGTTTTTGTCGCTCTCGCTCGATCCGGATGCGAGAAATCGGCTTCAATCATTACTCAAGCTTAATCCCGGCTCGATTGAAGCAGCTCAGTTTGATCGAACACAGCATTATGTCGATCCTGTTTCTCAATTTGATCCCGAGCAGTATGGCGGTGACTGGCTGGCAGCCTTCAGTCCCGTCGCCAGCACGAACTGGATCGCCATTGTTCAGGAACGAAAAACCGATGTGAATGCTCCTGTTGAGGAAATGCGTACGCGATTGTTTCAACTGGCTTACTGGGGAGTGGTGCTGGTTTTCGGAATCGTCGTGACCACCTGGTTGACTCTCATCATGGCGCTATCCGAAAGACCGGCAAAACGCCACCGATTATCAAAGTTCGGATTGTCTGGACTGAGTTTCCACTCATCGAACTCTTTAACGTCTGAAAGTTCAAAAGATGCGAAATCATCCGGGCCTGTCTCAGGATGAAGACAGATCCCTCTGAAACTCATCGCGGCCTATCCACGAATTGTTGTCTGGAGTTGATGGAGTTGGTGCAGGCGAGGGTGGTCAATTGATGCTGGGTTGGGCTTGAGGCTGGGTTAGATTTGAGGGCAGGGATGTACGAAGTCATCGCAACGAATGCTGAGGGGCACCTGTGGGGGCGATTTTCTTTGCCGGCGAACAGGCCGCTGATTGTTGGGCGGGCTCCGGAATGTGACATATCCATCCCGCATGATCGTTACGTTTCTCGGAAGCAGGCCACACTCCAACTGCAGAGTGATCATGTCGTTGTCCGTCGGCTCATGGAAGCCACCAATCCTGTTTTTTTTCAAGGCAAGGAGATCGATGTCTGCCGGGTCGAGATCGGCCAATGTGTGGTCGTAGGCAGTACGGTCCTGCAGGTTGTCGCACTGCAGGAGAACGAGGCGGTTCAAGGCCTCACACCCTCAGCCGCAGAGCCGGCTGTCTCGCAGGTCAACTTCAGTTCACAAGCACTGAAGAAAGTTCGTTACCCGGATGCGGAAAATCGAATTGAAGTATTGACGCATTTGCCTGAAGTCATTGCTGGTGCACGGACAGAAGCCGAACTTTTTGTCAGGCTGTGCAAGCTGCTGCTGCGAGGGATTGTCAATGCTGAAGCCGCAGGGATTGTTGAGCTGACAAGAGATGATACGGTGCGTTTACTGCACTGGGATCGTCGTCGTGAAACGGCTGGCGAGTTTCGACCCAGCCGTCGTCTAGTACAAGAGGCTCTGGCTTCGAGCCAGCCCCACAGTGTGCTCCAGGTCTGGGATCCCCAGCAGACGACTCAACTGGATCATACTTTCACTGTGGATTTCGATTGGGCAAGTTGTACTCCCGTCGAAGGGCTCTCACTGCAGAGGACAGGGTTCTATCTGGCAGGCCAGCGAAATCTACCAGTCAATGAAACTGCATTCGATCTGGATCGCACTCATCTCGATGCCGACGTCAAGTTCACAGAACTTGTCTCACAAATCATTGGTGCAGTTCTGAAATCGAGGCGCTGGGAGAGACAGCGATCTGGACTGAGACAGTTTTTTGCTCCTCCGATTCTGGCAGCACTGGGCGATGATCTTGATACAGCGCTCCTTGAACCGTGCGAATGTGATGTCACGGTGATGTTTTGTGATTTAAGGGGCTTTTCGCAAAAAGCGGAAGGTGCCAGTGATGATCTTCTCGGGTTACTTGATCGTGTCAGTCGGGCTTTAGGAGTGATGACGCAGCAGATTCTTTCGCATGGCGGAGTGACGGGTGATTTTCAGGGAGATGCCACCTTAGGATTTTGGGGATGGCCATTCCCGTCGACCGATCTGGCTGTGAATGCCTGCCGGGCAGCACTGGCAATTCGTTGCGAATTTGACAGTAAACGTGGGCGAAAAGACCACCCGCTCTCAGATTTTGCGATGGGTATTGGCCTGGCTCATGGGCGGGCCGTGGCAGGAAAAATCGGGACACTCGAACAGGTGAAAGTGACCGTTTTCGGGCCCGTGGTCAATCTGGCCAGCCGGCTCGAAGGGCTGACGAAACAGCTCAGAGTTCCGATTTTGCTCGACGATCCGACAGCACAACTGATCAGGCAACGATTACCTCCGGAAATCGGGCGGCTGCGCAAGCTGGCCCGCGTATTACCATATGGCATGGATCGACCTGTGGTCGTCCACGAGCTTTTACCCGGAGAAAAGGATTATCCACTACTTTCTGACAGCCAGATTCAGACTTACGAACTCGGGGTCGAAAAGTTTATCGAAGGGGATTGGGAGGAAGCGTACCGGTGCCTGCATTCCATGCCCAGCAGTGACCGGGCACAGGATTTTCTGATTCATCAGATCGCGATGAATAATCGTCAACCTCCCAAAGACTGGGATGGAACTATTCGGTTCCCCGGAAAGTGATGACTTAAAAGACGTTGTCGTCGATTGTTGTCTGCACGCTCGCTCAGCAATTGTGCTATTGAGGCCGGGCTCGACTTTTGGGTGATTTGTCATGAGCCTGAATTTTGTTTTGAGCCAGCTATACTGGGGACCACCGGACTGGCCAGCAGAATCGATACAGGTCGTCAACTGGCGATGTTGCACCGCGAAGACATCCAGGGAATTGTGGAAAAAAGTCAACTCAAAGCCAGACGCTGGCCGTTCGTGTTGTAGGATTACACAAGCACTTCCTGATCCTGTCGTGCCGAGTGTCTGTCATCATGGGTGATACTCCAGACTGATAGCCATTCGAATCGAGTTGAACTTCCCCATTCCATCATTTTTTGGGTGCATTGCTTTCGATGAATGAGCTCCCATCGAACGACCGCCCGCGCGTTCTGGTGATCGATGACGATCCGCTGTTTCGCAGTCTGATAACGACTTTACTGCGCAAAGAGTATTTCGTGGCTGTGGCATCTGATGGGGCCGAAGGTTTCTACAAGGCTGCCGAACATCCTCCTGATATCGTCCTGATCGATGTCCAGATGCCCGGTTGGGATGGGATTAAAACGCTGAAACATTTCCGAGGGCATCCCAGCTTGTCCCAGGTCTCACTGGTCATGCTGACTTCGGATAGTACGCGCGACACGGTGATGGCAGCGATCCAGGCCGGGGCACAGGATTACATCGTCAAAACCAGCTTTTCAAAGGAAGATCTTTTCAATAAGCTGGCCAGGCTCGATCCGCGGCGAAAAATGGTCATGCAGAGAGTCGAAGCTCAAGCGGCGGCCGCTCTAGGTGTTTCCCGCGCGACAACAGCCTCACCGGCCACTGGCTTCGCTGCCCAGAGACCAATCACACCGGTCGCTCAGGCTGCAAACATTCCGGTTTCGCCGCTCTCAGCAACTGCTCCTATGGCGACTCAGACAGCGGTCAATTCGCGAACAGTTCCCCCTCCCAATCATCGCGAGGCCTTCGGTGTTTCGGCTCGAATGGCTGAATCTCAAACATCACGACCAGAGGTGATCAGCGGTGCCTCGGCTCTGGTCACTGCTCATACAGAGATGGGAGCAGCGACTCGATCTGGTGAACAATTGGGTGCCGTTGCCGCTTCTGCAAAGCCGGCTGATGAAGACCAGAATCGAGAGACGCTGCTTCGCGATCTGATTGATAACTGGGAATAACACAGCCAGCCCTGAATCCCACGCGTGATGATCGTGTGGACTGGCCGGGTTCCTTCATGTCCGTCGCCTGTGGGCGATCATGCACATCTTTCGATAGGCTTGATCAGCCACGCTGCATCGCTCAGCTCCCTTTCCCCGATGAATTTCATTACCATCGCAGGCTGGCTTTCGCATACGATACTTTACGGTCTCCAGGCATTTCTGCTGGTCAGAGTGGAATCGCAGAGCGACAGTAACTTTGTGTGACCTTTCGAAACGGACGGATCACTCAAGATGACATTTTGAATTATGGTTCAGATCGTGGGAACGAGCATGAATTTGTCGGATCAACCTGTCTCAAACAGCCGTTACCAAGTCTGGCTTGTGGGATACCTGGGAGTTTTATTTCTCACCATTTCGGGCTGTGGTGCGGCCGCATATGAAAATCGAGTGGAAGAAACCGCCAAGTATTTTCGTTATCTCGAAATTCTCGATCAGAACCTCGGGCCTCTCTGGCGTGATTCCGGCATTGAGCTCAGGGTTCCCAAGCAGTTTCAACTCATGCCGAAACCACAAGTCCCTAAGGCCGAAGAGGGCAAACCCGCACCCGTCGTGATTGATCATCGACAACCGGATTACATGAACTTTGAGTTTCCAGGATTGATCGGTGCCTGGCAGACAAAAGTGAATGCCACCGTAAATGGGGCTGCTGCAGAGCGCAAAGCCTACATCTATGTGATCAGCAATTACTCGATGTTTTCACAGGCCAATCAGATTGCAAAGGCCCCTGAATTTTCGCAGAGTTTTCTGGATCGATTCTGGCAGTCATTATCGATTCCAGAAGATCAAAGACGTGCCCTTCAGGAAAAGTATCCGAAGGTGCAGGGCTATCAGCCTGAGAAAAACTTCACGGTTATCAACCTCCGGCCCAGCCAGCCAATTGATGGTGTTCAGTACCTGTTTGATGTCTACCTGATTCAGCAGCAGGACGTTCAAGTGGCTGTGATTGTGGCGACACCTGCGGATTCGGATGCCAATATCTTCCTGGGCAAAGGCATACCGCTCATGCTGGAAACGATGGCTCTGACTGGTGAAAAGCCACGTGCTGGTGGTAAACCAGCAGCACCACAGTCGAACGCCTTTTAGATCTATGGAAAAGGCCACGATTTCAATTGGAAATCGTGGCCTCTCGTCAGGCGAGAATCCTGCTTAAGAGCGAACTACGGCGCCGTGGTGCTCCAGACAGGAATTCATCACGTTCTTCTGGATTTCATCGACCTCTTCACTGGTTAATGTCCGTTCATAAGAGCGATAGACCAGTGTTGCCAGATAGGACTTTTGTCCTTCTCCCAGTTGTTTACCACGGTATTGACCGCTGAAGCGGACGGCTTCCAATAGTGGCCCAGCTGCCAGCTGGATGGTCTTTTCAAGATCAATCCATTGGACTTCTTCAGCCAGTGAAAAATTCAGATCGCGAATCATGGACTGATACTGCGGAATCGGACGGAACTGCGGAGCTGCCTGAAACAGTGCCTCCAATAGTGCCATATCGACTTCTGCAACAGAAACCTGATCTTTCATGCCTGCCTGCTGGACAATTTCCGGGTGCAGTTCTCCACACCAGCCCCATCGCTTACCATTCAGCGATAGTTCAGCACCTCGATAAGGGGCAAATGACTCAAGTGAGGATTCGGTTGTCTCCAGGCGAATATCTGAACGGCAGGCCATAGCGACTGCTGCCAGAATCCCCTTGAGATCCAGAAATGGCAGACCACTGACACAACCTAAAACCGCGGGCTGCTGAGCACAATCCGCGGTAATTTCGCTCCCCAGATAGATACGGGCAATTTCGAAGAGATGCGCGTCATGATTTCCACGGCGGATGTTTTCCCGCCGGACGTTGAGGAGCGAGGGGACCAGACTTTGCCGCAATAAATTTTCGTTGCGCCGCCGCGAGTGATCGACCATTAACGAAGTTGTCACACTTCGGGGCGCAAACCAGTTCTGCTGAGATTCGCTGGTGAAGGCCACTGTCATGGCCTCGAAAAAACCAGATCCCACCAATGTGCGACGAACCTTCTCTGCCACTCGATCTGCTGTCGTTTTACGGCTGGAGCACAGAGGAACAGGCACATTTTCCGGAATGTTCTCGTACCCGTAAATCCGGGCGACTTCTTCAATCAGGTCGATTTCTCGAACCAGATCCCGGCGGAATGATGGCGCAACGACGGTAATCGTAAGGGGTGTGCTGGAGATGATCTGGCAACCCAGAGACTGCAGAATTTGCGAAACTTCCGTGGATGGGACTTCGATCCCTAGAATTTCGGGAATGCGGGAAAATCTCAGCTCAATCGGCTTTCCAAATGCAGGAGCAAGTTCACCCGCAATGACCTCTCCAGAAAGAACTTCGCCACCCGCCAGCTCCTGGATCAGCGAGGCACAGCGTGCATTGGCCCAGGCGACCCCATGCTGATCAAGTGCTCTTTCAAATCGATAGGACGAAGGGCTGAAAAGTTCGAGAGAGCGAGAGGTGTTTCGCACGCTCAAAGAGTTGAAACTGGCGGATTCCAGCAGGATTGTCGTCGTTTCGTTAGATATTTCGCTCTCAAAGCCACCCATGACTCCTGCCACAGCAACGGGGCCTCGCTGGTCGGCAATCACACCCATTGTGGAAGTCAGCCGGTACTCACGCTGATCAATGGCTTTAATCGTTTCACCATCGCGAGCCTTGCGAACTGTCACTTGTGAACCAGCCAGTTTCTGGAAATCGAAGGCATGCAAAGGCTGGGCACACTCGAACATCACATAGTTCGTGGCATCGACCACGTTGTTAATGGTGGCGATCCCGAGACTTTTCAAACGATCAACCAGCCATGCGGGACTGGGCCCGACTTTGACGCCACGAATCACACGAGCGACATAGACGGGGCAAAACTGTTGATCCTCGATCGAGATTTGAATGTGGTCGGCGGCTTTATCAGCACATTCTTGCAGCTTGATTTCGGGCTGGCACATCCCTTGCTTGGTAATGGCCGCAATTTCACGAGCCACACCCAGATGTCCCAGGCAATCGGGTCGATTGCTGGTGACTTCCAGATCGATCACTGTCTGAGAATCACGCTGCTCAATAAACTCGAGGTTGAGCCCGGCATGGGTCAGGCGATCCCCGAGTTCTTCAGGTGAAAGGCTGATATTCACGTAGTCTTTGAGCCAATCCAGATTCACCAGCATCCAATTTGCCTCTCGCAGATGTCGATCACTCGATGAACAACTCGATCGACTCACAGCCAGTTCGAGTCGTCATAATGTGTGCAGACTTCCATAGAGTCTAACTTTTGATGGTCTGGCTGCCCAGCTTGCAGGATCAAGAGGGGCTGGCTTCGTCTTCAGTCTTCGTTGTGGCGACGCTTGTCGCTGGCTTTTCCAGCCGTTGAGAAGCGATCAGATTCCGAGCCTCGATTTTTCGTTCGGATTCCGTTACACAGGCGGCGATGACCAGATCTCCGGCCACGTTCACAGTCGTGCGGGACATATCGAGAATTCGATCGACACCCATGATAATGCCAATCGCCGAGCCCGGGATGCCGACTGATTGCATGACCACCACGATTAAAGGCAGCGAACCGCCGGGAACACCTGCAGTACCAATTCCTGCAAGGACCGACATCATGACGACTTGGATCTGCTGTGCCAGGCTGAGTTCCACACCCATCACCTGGGCCAGAAACAAGACGACCACCCCTTCGAAGAGTGCGGTTCCATTCTGGTTTCCGGTGGCACCAACTGTCAGCACGAAGTTCGACACTCGCGGAGGAAAACCCAGATCATCGGTCGCGACTCGCATGGCCGTTGGTAAGGTGGCGCTGGAAGAAGATGTTCCGAAAGCCGTCAATAAAGCTTCTGCCGAGCCTCGAAAAAATGTCATGGGGGACATCCGGGCAAAGACAATCAGCACAATCGAATACGTTACAAAAAGGTGCAAAGCGAGACCTGCCAATGCTGTCAGCACAAAGCTGGCCA
>JAIXUU010000402.1 GCA_027483405.1 Planctomyces sp.
ACGGTTCAGTCGACGTCTTCTTCGGCCCCAAGGCCCCGGCTGGCTTCGAGAACAATTGGGTGCAGACGATCCCCGGCAAAGGCTGGTTCATGATCCTGCGTCTCTATGGCCCGCTCGAGCCGTGGTTCGACAAAACCTGGCGCCCCGGCGAGATCGAACTCGTGAAGTAATCTCCCTTCTGTAATCGGAAGATCAATCATAGAAACGCCGGGTCGCCCGGCAAAAATCCCTGTTTTACCGAATGAACTTCATGTCGCGGGGAGGTTCAAAACAAGTCATTCTTAAATTGCACGTACTCTATATACTGTTCAGAAAATCTACATTCTAAATGTAGAAATATATGAATGCGAATCCATTGAGAAATCATTGATGCAGTTTCCCGTCCGGCAATTTTCCATGTTGCCTATTCTGGAGCTGAGGAACGTTGATTTCTAATACAGTCTCTCTGATGATTACCGATGGTTCTCAATAACGAAAAGATAAATCTGGTTCAGTAGTGTTCAGGGATGAGATCGCTTTCCCATCGAATCTGCTTGAACACAATTCAGTGTAGTGCCCGGTTTCAGACTATTTCCTTCCAATGATGTCATTCGCGGGAATTGTGGTTATGGCCAGTATTGAAACCTCTGATCTTCATCGAACTCCCGGTGGCAGTAATGGCTTCAGGAAGCAATTGCTGGTGGCGACTCAGTGTGCACGAGAGCTTATCGATGAACTCAACGGCAGTCGCAAAGCCGATATGCGCGCCTCGGGTGCCATTCATGGCCTGGCTCTACTGGCGAAGGAAGCTTCACGTCGTAGTCTGCCCGTTTCAGAGAAGGAGGTGGACTACTGGAAGGAGGTATTCTTCAAGTGGTTTGAGTCAGTCAAACGACACTTTGCCGAGCCCGTGCGGGACGAGTTCAGAAGTAAGGCGGAAGCGGACTTTGCCTTAATTCGTGAGAAGGCAGATCTCCGGTCAGAAACTCCCTGGGAACAACTCCGCACGCGCTATGTGCATCCCGTTCGATTTCCAACTCGAGAGGCTTTCGATCTCGCATGTGATCGAGCCAAGGCGAAGTACCCCGTTAATCTTGGCATAGCCCTCGACAAGTATCTGGCAGCCTGTGTGCAACGTCTCCTGGAGGCTGACGATGTGGATCAGCCACTCGTTGTAAAGGTCAAAGAATCGCCACCGGAAGATCGTCCGGGAACCGTGGCCCCGCGCTTTATTACATTCGACGACGGAGTCCATTCAATCATCGTTACGTCATTCGGTGGTTTGCAGCGTCCCGCGAACTCGGGTTTAGGTCTGCAAAAAGCCGTTCAACAGCAACTTCGCAAAACGTCACCAGGCTCGCTGGATCAATTAGAGTTCGACTCAGAAAGTTCCATGTTCACAGTCCGGTCACGCTCGCTGGATTCCCTCGCTGCCGTTTCACAGGCGATCTTTTCGATTGCCGCAGCCGCCAAGGCAAACAGCTCTTCCTGATGACAGACAATGTGCGAACGACCGGCGGATCAGACTGTTATCACGGATCGTGGATCTTTGAGATCAACGTTGTTCACTTGGCGAGATTAAAAACAATGACGAGGGCAATATCGCGAGGAACCCTTCTATTCAACCCATGAGCATTTCAAGCCACCCCTACGGCACAAAGGTAAATTCTTTGCTGTTGAGCAAGACATCCGCGAGGTCGCACCAGGCGGGGGATGCTGATCATGCGCATAATGGCCAATGACCCCCAGTGGGCGCAACGGCCCGACAATATCTTGATTCCCGGCACCGAGGAAGCCGTCATGGGGCCTTATCTCCCCAAAGGTTACTACACCAATTAAGAGGAGTTTGAGTCGATGGCAGATCAAGTCACCATGACGACTGGACAGGGCAAGACCATGACCCTCACGATGCAGATACTGCCAAAGTCACGCGGCTATCAGTATTGCGAACTGCTCTTCGACTACGGAGAGAAGGGCCTCGACATTTACAGCACGTCCCCGCTGGCCCCGGCCCGAATCGACTGGTGGGACAAACTGGATCTTGAAGCCCTTGCCAGGGAATTTGGTGCCAAATCAGTGCACAAGAACGGACCACAGTGGTGGTCGATGGACGAAGTGGGAGTGATGGCATCCGCACCCGTGAAAGTTGCCGGCGTCGACATGGTCTTCGGCGCCCATCTCCCGCCCGGTACGGTGGGCATACCAAAGTACAAGGTGTTCAACCCGGCCAAGACGCAGACTCTCCTGTGGAAATCTGGCGAGCCCGTGTATCAACTCGTAGACCCAGACGGGCATGTCTACGTTCTGCAAGGGCATAAAGTGCCAGAACAATTACTTGGCACTCTGGCTGAACGCTTGAAGCAATTGCTAGCCGGATGGGCGTATCGAGTGAACGTCCTCACCGAAGACCTCTCGATGAAACTGTCGCCCCAAACGCCGATCCCCTCCGTGCAGGATGAATTCGACCAGATCTACATCCGGATTCCGGAAGCCAAATAAATCGCCTGGTGGCCCGAGTTGACTTTACTCGGTCGAAAAGGGATGGCCAGATAGCGTGAGGTAGACAAAACGGAAAATAGACTTGTCGAAGTTTTTCTTCATCCTCGGCTTGTTCGATCGAATAGGGGCGGTCAAGGGGAGTTGACGTTCTGGTACGTTCTACCAACTCCTGTCTCATCAGCACAAAAATGCCCACTTCGGAGAGCCTGTGCGACACAGCGTCATGAAAGTCTCTTTGAATACAAAACGCAGTAGTAAATGCAATACACAAGAGATGATATCCACAGAACACCAAGACTCATGACGCAAGTCAGATCGAGTGCAACCTGGGTATAGGTCATGCCTATGCTGTTGAAAAGAAAAGGAAGAAACCTCTGTTAGAGATCATTTTTCGTCATAAAGAGTGACAGCTAGCAGTAGTGGTCAAATCTCTTGATTAAACAATAAAACTGATTGAGATTGTCTATTAAAGTTCGACATCCATAAGCCAAACAAAACACAAAAGCAATCGGATGCTACTACGGCACGAACGAAAACTCTTTGCTGTTGAGCAAGACATGCGCGAGGTCGCGCCAGGCGGGGGATGGGTCGTTGGCGCCGTATTCTTTGGACTGTTCATCGACGAATTCGAGTGCCTCGCGGGATTCATCTGAGCTGGGAGGGCGACCATAAGCGGCGAGCCACAAGGCTTCGACCCGTGAGGCGGGCTCTAATGTTTTGGTCTGCTGGGCCGCTCGATCGGCTTCAGCAAGAATCAAAGGATTATTGAGCAGCACAAGTGCCTGAGCAGGAACATTACTGGTGGAGCGTCTTCCCATGGTGGTGAATGGTGTGGGGAAATCGAAAGCCAGAAAGACCGGGTTCAAAAAGTTTCGCCGCACACTCAAATACAAACTTCGCCGACCATCGCCATCAAGTGGGCCAGATTGCCCCGGACGCCCCCGACCTTCCATAAAGGGTGTCAAATGAAGCGGGATGGGTGGGCCGTACATCGTCCTGTTGAGGCGGCCTGAAAAAGCCAGAATCGAATCTCGCACAGCTTCCGCTTCGAGTCGGCGGGAGTTCATCCGGTGCAGCAGAATGTTCTGTGGATCTTTCGCTTCAATTTCACTGGCCGCCAGACCGCTCGATTGCTGCCATGTCGCCGAATTCAGAATCAGGCGATGGAGATGCTTCAGTGACCAGCCCGACTGAATCAGTTCACTCGCCAGCCAATCGAGCAGTTCAGGATGCGAAGGGGGTTGCCCCATCTTGCCAAAGTCATCCGGCGTCGGAACCAATCCTCGCCCGTAGTGGTAATGCCACAGTCGATTCACGATGACTCGCGCCACCAGCGGGTTTTCGGGGCTGACCAGATTCTCGACGAGTTCGAGCCGCCCACTCCCCTGATCAGGTGCTTTGATTTTCAACCCACCCAGCACTTCCAGAGGTCGACGAGCCTCGACAGGGCCGGGCTTCTTGTGATTTCCCCGCAGCAGGACATGATCATCTTCCGCAGTGCCATCGGCCATAGCGACCACAAATTCGGGCTCGGGCAATCGGCTCATCGCCGCCTGCCAGCGGGCCTGCTGCTGCTCGACTTGCTGCCGCTTTGACTTCCAGGCAGATCCTTCTGGAAAGAGTTGCTCATTCTGGACGCCCGCCTGCCAGAGATCACGCAAAGCCTGCGCGAATGGGATCGAAGGAAATTCGTCTTTCTCTTGACCACCACCACTTTGCCACCATGCCGCATATCGGGCGGCCAATTGCTCGGGTTCGACAATGGCTGGATCGTTGAGCCATTCCAAGAGGGCTGGGGGAACTTCGTCAACCGCCCGCGGGCCATCCGTCACTCGGACCTCATCAACAGCGATCCAGCCATCGGCAGCTTCATCGACAATTTCGAGATAGATCTTGCTCCCCATCGCCCGGGAGAGATCCAGCCGAAACCACCGCCATTGACCGTCGTTGGGAACATTCAAGGTGAACGATCCATAGAGCGGGTCTTTAATGAGTTGAAAGCCATCCATAATGACATGGACTTGCCCATTCTTGATCTGCCTGCCGGGTTGTGGCGGCCCACCCAGCCGGGCGACTCGAAGATCCAGATAGCGATGCTTGAGTTCAAAGGTGGGTGAACTGAGCGACCCAATCAGCTTTCGTGAAATATCTCCGGAGTGAGCCGTCCCTGCTTCCTGTAGCGAAACTTCACCTTCACCGGGCCGCCCGTCATCAATCAGGAGTGAGTTTTCATTCAACGAAAACGCTGCTCCTGTAGTGATCCAGTCGCTGTAGGTTCCTGGCTCAAAATCAGCCAGAATTGTGGCAGCTTTACGAGCCGCCTCAGCCTGCTCTTGTTGAATTTTTAGGGTTCGGGCCATGCTCTGTTTTTTGGCGGCAAACTCGTCTTTGTTCGTAAGAAATCCCAGATGCAGCCAGGCCGAGAGCCAGTCCGTCGGATGGGCCATGATCCGCTTCTGATGGCGAGTCGTCATCGCGCTCAACCACCTGGCAGGCTGATTGAACAATTCCGGCTGAATCTCCAGGATCGCTTTCCATCGTCCATCGTGATGCCGAGCAGCATCGGTGATCATCGACTCATAGGTGCTTAAGGGCACTCGATTGGCCACATCCCGCCGGCTGCTCTGCAGATACCCCGCGAGTGCGTAGTAATCGCGAATCCGAATCGGGTCAAACTTGTGATCATGGCAGCGTGCACAGGCCACCGTCATTCCCAGGAATGTCTTGCTGAAGACATCGAGTTGATTGTCGACTGTATCGCACTCTTCCGAACGGATATCGACCGGCGAATGCTTGCCTTGAGACAACCACCAGAACGCCGTTCCGCAGATCGATTCATTCAAACCAGTGGCCGGATCAAGCCGCGGCTGGGGGAGCAGGTCTCCCGCGACATGTTCGGCCACCAACTGGTTGTAAGGGACATCGGCATTGAAGGCCCGAATCAGATAATCGCGATAAGGCCAGGCATAGGGGATCTCGTAGTCGAACTCGTGGCCATGCGTCTCGGCATAACGTGTCAGATCCATCCAGTGCCGGGCAAAGCGTTCACCGTAGTGAGGTGAATTCAGATAACGATTCACCCAGTGCTGCCACGCATCCGGACGAACGTCGGCCTGGAACTCGGCAATCTCCTGGGCAGTCGGTGGCAGCCCCGTGAGATCAATTGCCAATCTCCTCAAACGAGCCAGCGGTGCAGCCTGAGGAGCATGTGGCAACTGGGCCGATTCCAACTTGGAAAGCACAAACTGATCGATGGGATTACGAGCCCAGCCAGCCTCTTGAACCTGAGGGACTTGCGGTCTGGTGATTGGCTGGAACGACCAGTGCTTCGCCCGCTCTTCAAAATTGAACTCGGCTGCCGTGCCTTTCTCAGCAGGAACATCACCAGCGGGCCACGGCATTCCCAGCTCCACCCAGCGAGTCAGATCGGCAATAGCCTCTGCGGGGAGCTTCCCTTTGGGAGGCATCTGATAACCATCAGCTTCGTACTGAATGGCCTCGATGAGCAGACTTTCTTTCGGCTTTTGAGCAACGGCGGAAGCCCCCGATTCGCCGCCGCGCAAGATCGCGTCGCGAGAATCGAGCCTCAATCCGGCCTTCTGCTGACTGGCTCCATGGCAACTGTGGCAGTTCTCGACCAGGATGGGCCGGATCTTCTTTTCGAAAAACTCGATCTGCTCTGGCGGAAAAGTGGGTGCCTCACCAGCGCTTGTCGCCGGGCTGCCATAGAGCCATGCGAGCGATACGCCGAAGATCACAATTGACTTGAAACACCAGGCGAATTGACAGGTGGCGGGAAGAGGCTGGGGCATGTCACATCTCGGCAGCAGTGGAGGCTCGGCAGGAATCATTCGTCATACGCGACAAAGCCCTTCGATGCAACGAAAATCCAATCCACTCTGCGGCCTGGTATCGACGACAGTCAGCGATTCATCAATCCTCATCACGCACGCTGAATTCCAGCTTCCACTTTCCTTCGCTGCGTGTGCTGACACACCAGAGTTCTAACACACCGAGTTCGGTGATCTTCGAGTGGAACTTGACGGGGACATAATGTTCCTCGGCCGAATCCCCTGCTGAAAGCATCGTTTCGAGAGAGTCGGTTTCTGAAAGATCATCGGGCGACCACGCTGTCAGTCGACTTCCCGCACGATCATCCTTGCGGACCGATGAACTGAAGAAGCGAAACTGTGCAGGCTGGCCCACAATCAAGCCAATCGGATCGGAAGGGACATCCACCTCTGTCCCCTCTTCCATCCCGAACGGCACAACGCATAACGCGCGCAACGGCCGGGGAGCACCGGGAACAGCCAGCCCTGCGGTTTCAATCCCCACATAGTACGAGCGTGCTGTCCCACCACGAATGCGAACCCCGCCATGCTGCTTCGCCCAGCCGTAATAGGCGGCACCGCGAGCAACGGCATGATCAAGATCAGGTTCCCCTGCCAAAAGTTTTACCGGGGTTGCCGGATACCAGCTTCCAAGAACCTGAGCCAATCGCTGAGCCAGCGCCGGAGCTTTGAAGACACCACCATTCAGCAGCAGATGAGTGGGCCCCGTCGAAACACCGGCAGCATGTGTCGCCAGAAAAGCCGCCACATGGCGGGTAATGCCGGTATCGGTTTCATAGGGCAATCCCAGCTCCTGAAAACCCGATTGCCGACGTTTTTGCGGCAGACTATCCAGCGAACATTCCGGGAAGAACCCATCCGTCAACAGCTGTGCCACAGCGGCTCGATCCACCTCGACACTCACGGCACCGCCAATCAGCTTGCTGCCCCGTCCTTTGATCGAAATCGTGTGCGTCTTGGGGCCATCAGGGGCCAGCAGCACTTCTTTAGCCTGCCGACAAGTATGCCAGAGCGAAATCGATTGCCACGGATCGAGCTGCACCCCCTTGGCCTGAAACAATTCCGCGACATGAAAGGCGAGTGCCAGATCCATGTTATCGCCGCCGACCAGCAGATGGTTTCCCACGGCCATCCGCTGAAGAGAAAGCTCTCCACCTTCTTCAAGCACCTGCACAATGGTTAAATCTGTGGTACCGCCACCCACGTCACAGACGAGAAGTGTTTCCCCCACCTTGAGTTGCTTGCGCCATTTCTCTCCCTGACTCGTCAGCCAGGCATAGACAGCAGCCTGTGGTTCTTCGAGAAGAATCAGCGAATCAGGTAAGCCCGCGGCAAAAGCCGCTTCACGAGTCAATTCTCGAGCACTGGCATCAAACGAAGCGGGGACAGTCAGCACGACCAGTTGTTCGCTGATCGGTGCATCGGGAAACGCCTGCTTCCAGGCACTCACCAGGTGCTCAAGGTATCTCCGGGAAGCAGTGACCGGCGAAATCTTCGTGACATTGCCCGTCGCGCTCTCTTCGCTTCCGACCGGCAGCAGGGCCTGGTGACGATCCACCTTGCTATGTCCCAGCCAGCTTTTAGCGGCCATGACCGTTCGCTCGGGGTAATCGGCCGACTGCCGGCGAGCCAGTTCGCCCACACTGAAATCGCGATCTTTACTCCAGGGAACATCGAGCGAACCGGGAGCATCATGTGGCCCCGCACAGTACAGAAACGACGGCAGTGAAGTGCGTGCTTCGGTTGTCTGAGGCGCAACGAGTTGTGGAATCGGCAGCAGCCCGACATCTGGCTTTTCATCACTCAGACGAACGTAGGAAACCACACTGTTGGTTGTTCCCAGATCAATGCCGACGGCAAATTGATGTGCCATTGAAATCCGTTTCCTCGAAAAAAAATCTCATGAATCGTCGAGCCGAAGTCCCGTCTCGCGATCTGTTAGTCGCTCATGCTGGTTAGCGTCAGATGCGGATGGGTTTGCCCAGTTGACGACGCAGCGGCACAAATTGACCCGCATGCATCAGAGGATGACTGGCAATGAGCACCACAATCGATCCCACTGTAGAAAACATGGGAGGAAATCCGGGTGGCCCCGGTTGATCGAGATCCGCTTCGGTCATCGACAGAAAGAGTTTTCTGGCAGCCTCATTCACACGATCAAACATCGCGAAGTAATCTGCCTTGGCGAGATAAGCCGGAGTGACGCCGCTTTCAAGAGCTGCTTTGGAATAGGCCTTCGAGAAGCCCTCAGGGAGTTCCATACCACTCCCGGGTTTAAGGCCTTCCAGCATGTGATTGGCTGAGCTGATCAGATGTCCGAGTTGCCAGGCAGCACAATGACAACCCTGCCCCGCGGGCAATAGAAACTCTTCTTCGCTCAAATCATCCAGGTACGTTTTCAGTACCATGGAGCTCATATTCAGGCTCTCAACCGCGATCTGCATCGCCTGCATGATTTCTCTCCCGGAATTCAGATGTCAGGGAGATTGCTGGACACAGCCGATAGTTTCTCCCTCACGGAGAGTTTAGCGTTCTAACCTGCGGGAGGCACCCAACCCGCCATGCTCGATACTCGACACACTCCGGAAGTTCAATCATCAAGCCCAGTGTCGTTCGGGTCTCGATCTCAGCAGATTGGCTTCGGGATCATTCACGAAGCTCTCGCTCACGGGGTCAAAAGTCAGCTTACGCCCCAGAATCCAGGCAATCGCTGCCGCATGGCTGGCAATGTGAGACCGCCGCATGACATCCGGATTCGAGGCTGTCTTGCCGCGAGTGCGAATGCAGTCGAAGAAGTCTCGGGCATGCACAGAAACATCCAACCCCTTCACCCGCTTTTCCGCAGGTGGCTGATCTTTGGCCAGCGCTTCTGGCTGAACGACCAGTTCGCCACTATCGCCCGTTTCGACCCAGCCTTCATCGCCAATAAATCGCACCGGGCAGGTCCCTAAACGAGTGATGTATTGAGGCGAACGTTCCCCAAACGGTGTTTCGAGGAAATCGACAATCAGCTTCACACCATTGGCATATGTGCAGACGATCGTTTTTTCCTGTGGCTCATAACTGACTGGCATCGTGTTGTCGGCCTGATTGGCCCACTGACACAGATCAATCGTATGAGCACCCCAGTCGAGCAACCGTGCTCCGGAATCGAAATCCCATTGGCCACGCCAGCCACCATCGACATACTTCTGATTAAACGGTCGCCACGCCGCTGGCCCCAGCCATAAGTTCCAATCCACTTCCTGCTTGGCAGGCGTCTTCTGAGCGGGCAACCACGTGTTATCCAGCACAGGAATATAGACCGAGGCATGCATCGTATGCAGCTTGCCAAGCTTCCCCGTATGAACCAGTTCGACGGCTTTCTGGAAGTTGGGAACACTGCGCCGCTGCGTTCCCGCCTGGAAGACACGCTGCTGACTGTGCATCGCATCAGCTAATTGCTGACAGGCTTCGATCGTGATGCCGCAAGGCTTCTCGCTGTAGACATCTTTACCCGCCTTGGCAGCGAGAATCGAAGCAGCGGCATGCCAGCGATCCCCCGTCGCGACAATCACCGCGTCAATATCTTTGCGATCAAGGAGTTCTCGAAAGTCGTTATAAAGACGACAGTCGCTGTTCTTGTAATGCTCATCGACCAGCTTTTTGCCGGCATCGCGTCGTCTTGCCTGCACATCGCCAATCGCCACGCACTGGACATCAGGGAACTGCAGCATCGCCTTCAGATCATAAGTACAACGCGGGCCAATCCCGATCACACCCAGCGTGATCTTCTCAGAGGGAGCGGTCGATTGTTCACGACCCAGCACATGGGCTGGAAGAATCGTCGCTGCGGCAATCGCTGCAGTACTG
>JAIXUU010000007.1 GCA_027483405.1 Planctomyces sp.
GACAAACCGCTCGAGCACCCAGTCAACATCCGGCCCTTCCATGCGGCAGGTGAGCTTGCCATCACTGAAGCAACCGGCCCCGCCTTCACCAAAGAGATAATTGTTCTCACGGTCAAATGCACCACCGCGATCAAACTCCCGCACAGCGGGAACACGCTCTTTCACTGCTTTGCCACGCTCGATAACAATCGGGCAATATCCCTTCATTGCCAGGTAATGGGCAGCGAGCAATCCTGCCGGGCCCGAACCAATGACCAGTGGCCGACCGTGCAACTCTCCTTCGCCAGGTGCGGGATTATCAAACACCGGCGGCTCAAAAAACATCAGTTCCGGCCCCAGTCGCTTTTGCAAAGCCTTCGACTGCGCCATCTCTGACGAAATATCCACCGATGCGGTGTAGACAAAGTGCAGTTCGTCGCGCTTGCGCGCATCGAGACTCCGCTTTAAGATCCGATACCGGGAAAGATTTTCCTTCGGTAAGCCCGTGGCACGAGCCAGATAACCAGGAAGTTCGGCTTCAGGAGTCCCCAAAGGGAGACGGAGATTGGCAATTTTCAGTGGCATAATGTTTCATAATCAGTGTGCGAACGAGCTATGTCCGGACTAGGGGTAATATCGCACGCCACCCCACGGCGCACAAGTCGCCAGCTCTTCTGCTCACCAACGAGTCGATCACACTCCACCTTTGACCTCTGTTGATGGTTCGCCAGTATGCCCAGGAAATCCAAAGCTCAAGGGTCGAGTCTCAGCGTCAATCCATCGGTGGCCGCCAGTAAGCCCGCCCGCCGCCGCTCGGAAGTTTCGCCAGAAACCCTCGCAGCCCTCGAAACGGGAAAGCTCGCCACGCGGAATCTTGTCGAGTGGCTTGCCATGGATCAGCTGCGCCTCTTCACTCACCTGCTTGATGACCTGAGGCTCGAAACCACTCCTGAACTTGAGTTGGAACTCGAATCCTTGCGCAGTGCAGGGGTCATGCAGAAGTCGTGGGGATTGGGATCGTTACTCGCCCGGTTCATCACCCGGCATCCCAGACACCCGGTCATTCTGGAGGAGTTGACGACTCATCCTTCCGATGCCGTCCGCATCTGGACGATGACCGCGATCCAAAGCCCGACAAAGCTCACTCTTTCCCAGCGGCTTACAGCGATCCGCCCCTTTGCGGCGGATGAACATTTTGGTGTTCGCGAATGTGCCTGGATGGTCGTGCGACCAGCACTTGTTAACGACTTGCCCAAATCGATCCATCGCCTGCTCCCCTGGGCAAAACATCAGGATGCCAATCTGCGACGGTTCGCCATCGAATCGATCCGGCCCTGCGGCGTGTGGTGCGCACACGCTTCCATGCTCAAAGAGCAACCGGAACTCGCACTCCCGATTCTGGAACAACTCCGTAGCGACGAGGCCCGCTACGTCCAGCTTTCGGTCGCGAACTGGCTCAACGACAGCAGCAAGTCACAGCCCGAATTTGTGACCCGCCTGTGCCACCGCTGGCTCAAAGAATCTCCGACCAAAGAAACTCAGTGGATCGTCCATCACGCTCAACGCACACTCAGGAAGCAGGGAGTGGGGAGTTGATGGTTGGGAGTTGGGAGTTGGAAGTTGGAAGTTGGGAGTTGGGAGTTGTGGTGGCCAGCGTGCCACTGCAAAATTTTCTGTGACTAACGTCACCGAGACGTGCAAAGCCACGTCTGGGCCACCTTGCCTGCTTTTTGCGATTACTTAAGTGCGTTGTAGATCGAGGTTCGACAGACGCCAATTGTCTCGGCAACAAACGAGGGGGCTCCGCGAAGTTGCAGTAGTCCTACCTCGGACAAGAGGCTGATCAATTCTTTGCGCTGACTGGAGGACAGGGCGCGGGGTTGTGTGTTGTTCTCTGCAGCAAAGTTCTCAATCGCTTGACGGACATCATTCAGCGATCTGGCGCGCAGCGTCTCACGAATGGGGGCCTGAAAGGCTTCTGTCGAAATGAACTGCTCCACGACCCGATTCATCGAGCTAAAAAGCGAGATGTCGAGATTCAGGCAGATGGCAGCGATGTATTTGCCTTCGCTGTTGCGGATGCCGATCGATGTACTCTTGACCGGTCGTCCATCAGGAAATGCGTTGGAGTAGTTTTGAACGACGTCGGGAAAGTTCTGATCCTGAATGCGCGCGAAGACGAGTTCCGTTCCTGAATCCCCAACTTTTCGTCCTGAGAGTGGGCATTCGATGTGAATGATCGAATGCTCGGGGTGTAGCAGATCATGCAATACGACTTCGCAACAAGGGGCGAACATGCGGCCGATCGCAGTCACGATTTTCTTCGCCTCGGCGAGTAAGTGAGCGTTCTCGGCCGCCTGAAGTGAAGCAGCGGAGGCAGGTTTGGGCATGCGGATTCTCCAGTCGGATGCGTGATATCGAGTAAAACTGATTGACAAGAATTGTACAATTTGTATAAAAATGGTCTAAACGTGTACGTTGGCATTCATCACTGCAGCAGATTCCCACACTATGCTCGAAACCATTTTAACTCCAGTCGCACCGGCCCCGGGTGGTCACTACTCTCCGGCGGTTGTAGCCAACGGCTTTGTTTTCGTCGCAGGACAGCTCCCTTTCACGTTGGCGAAAGAAGTCCCGGCAGGGATCGAGGCGCAGGCGGCGCTGGTGCTGAAAAACCTTCGGGCCATTCTGGAAGCCTCAGGATCGAGAATGGACCTTGTTGTGAGTGTCCAGATCTTTGTCAGTGACTTAAGCGATTGGCCCAGCGTGAACGAAGCGTTTCAGCAGGCGTTTGGAGCCCACAAGCCGGCGCGAACCGTCGTTCCATGCGGCGAGCTACGGTACGGCGCACGGATCGAAGCCAATGCTGTTGCCGTGCAGAATCCAACTGAGGATACAAACCGATGATGAGTCCCACCCCCGTTTTCACGGCTCCTGACTTTGCCGATATCGTGGCGGCTGCGAACCGGATTTCCGAGCACGTACATTGTACTGCTGTCCATGTTTCGCGGAGCTTCAACGATCTGGTGGGAGGAGAGGTCTTTTTCAAGTGCGAGAATCTGCAGCGTGCGGGGAGCTTCAAGGTACGAGGCGCGATGAATGCGGTCTTCAGTCTGGATGAATCAACAGCGCAACGAGGGGTCGTTACACATTCGTCTGGCAATCATGCGGCGGCTGTAGCGTTGGCGGCTCATGAGCGAGGTATCCCGGCGTACATTGTAGTCAGTGATAATGCTCCGCGTGCGAAGATCGAGGCGGTACGCAGGTATGGCGGGCAACTCACTCTTTCTGAACCGACGCTGGCAGCGCGGGAAGAAACTGCGCGAAGGCTGCTGGACTCGACCGGAGGGACATTCATTCATCCCTTTGATGATCCAGGGGTGATTGCAGGGCAGGGGACAGCCACGCTTGAGTTGCTCGATCAGGTTTCCGACATTGATGTGATGCTCACGCCGGTCAGTGGAGGGGGGTTGTTAAGCGGCACGGCGATCGCAGCTCATGGCGTGTCCTCTGCGATCACTGTTTATGGCTGCGAACCTGAACTGGCAAACGATGCAGCGCGCTCATTTGCATCGGGCAAGCTGGAAAAAAACGTCTCGCAGGCAACGATCGCGGACGGCCTGCGTGCGTCTTTGAGCGAGCGAACTTTTGGAATTCTCCGCCAACATGTGAATGGCATCGTCACAGTCAGCGAAGAAGAGATCGTCCACGCCATGCGCATGTTCTGGGAGCTTTTCAAGCTCATCATTGAACCCTCCTGCGCTGTACCGGTAGCTGCCCTGCTTTCGAGGCGAATGGAAGTCGCCGGATGTCGTGTCGGAGTCATCATCACCGGTGGAAATGTGGATTTGGACTTACTCCCGTGGCAGAGGACATTGTCGGCTCCTTAAACCATTCCTGAGGTATTTATATGCGTTTCGTACCATTCCCCTTTTCGCGGTTATCGACCTCTTTGCAGACTATGGTCTTCATTATTGCTTGTCTCGGTGTCGTCACTGGAGTTTTGGAGACTGACGCATCTGAACCCAATGCTGCGGAATCGGGTAAGAAAGACTTTGTCGAGTTTCAGAGGGGAACTCTTCCGATTATTCTGACGGCACCTCACGGAGGACGTGAATCTCCGGACAGTGTTGCCGATCGGAAAGAAGGTGTCTTGTCAATTGACAGGAACTCACAGGAGCTGGCACGTGAGATCAATGGCGAATTGAAACGTCGAACCGGACGGGAACCAGCGATGGTCATCAGTTTACTGCACCGTTCCAAACTCGATCCCAATCGTGAGATGGCTGAGGCGACTCAGGGTGATGAGACGGCAAAGAAGGCGTGGCAGCGGTTTCACGCCTGTGTCGATGCGGCAAAGAGACAGTCGTTTCAAGCCCACCGATTCGCGTTCCTGGTTGATGTCCACGGTCATACCCATGCGATCAAACGAATTGAACTGGGTTACGGTCTTTCTCGCGCAGATATCAACAAAGAGGATGCGCAGCTGGATGCCAGCAATGCAGCCCGGCGGAGCACGCTTGCGAATCTGTCGGCCCGCAATGGCAAGAACATCTCCGAATTGATTCGAGGGCCTGAGAGTTTTGGTGCCTTGTTATCTCGCTCCGGCTATCCGGTCATTCCCTCTCCTGCCGATCCGCGACCTTTCGAGAGCGACTACTATTCGGGGTCGTTCATTGTGCGACACCATACCTCAAAAGACTTTCCAGGCGTTGATGGACTTCAGCTGGAGTGTTGCTATGAAGGTCAGCGTGATACTGCGGACAACCGAGCCAAACTGGCGCGAGCCGTGGTCGATGCACTCAAGAGCTTCCTGGAAAACAACTACGACTATGAATTGCCAAAGTAGCGTCGACTAGTCCCGAGAAAAATGAACTGAAGACTGCTGCGCTCATAGGGTCTTCGGGAATGCGAAAGCGCCTTTGGGGTCCACGCGGCTGATTGACCGCGTTTCGACGCTGCGATGCGCCGGGAACACATCGTTTCAGAATCGAGTTTTTATGACTCTCGAAGTGAACCCATGGCTGCTGTTGCTGCTCGCCGGTCCGGTGCTGCTGACAGGAGAGCTGTTCGAACGCCGAATCCCGCACCTGTCGCGAGTTAACATTCCGTCCCCAGTGGTCGGAGGACTTTTCTTCGCCGCGATTGTGTTTGCGATCAACCTCAGCGGATGGGCACAAATCGTCGTGCAGACGAAGGTGGCGACGGGTTGGTGGACATGGCTGGTGACGCCAGAAGTCCAATGGTTTGAAAGGCCCCAGAAGGGCATCAGTCTGCCGTTTCTGATGGGCTTTTTTGGCTGTATCGGCCTCGGTGCGACGTGGCAGCAAGTGCGACAAGGCAGCTATGGCCTGTTTCTATTCTGGATGATCGCAACGGTCTTCGCTGTTTGTCAGAACTTCCTCGGGGTCATTCTTGCCAAACTCCTCGGTGAGTCCCCCATTCTTGGAATAATCTGTGGCGGGGTAACCTTGACCGGCGGTCACGGGACGGCGCTCGGTTTTGCAAAGACACTTGAGCAGGCGGGTTTCCCCGCGGCCGCCACCGTGGGTGCCGCAGCAGCCACGTTCGGGCTGGTGTTCGCCAGTCTGACAGGAGGACCAGTCGCGACGCGGCTCATCCAAAAGTATCGCCTCGCCACACCCTCGGAGGAGCGTGATGAGTCCCCTTCCGAAGTAGCGTCCTCGTCCGAGGCGGTTTCTAACAGAGGCTTCATCTGGCAGCTTCGTCGATTCCTTTCGCTAGGGAGCGCCGCCGTCGTGCATCTCATTGTGCTTGCGGCAGTGATCAAACTCGGCGCCTGGCTCAGCTACTTTCTCCAGCAACAAGACCTCGTCTTTCCAGCAGCGATGGGAGCGATGATCGTCGGTTTGACAATCCGCAACACCCTCGATTTGAGTGGCTGGAAAGTGATTCGAAGTGATCTGGTCAGCCTGCTGGGGAGTTTGATTCTGTCGGTTTTTCTGGCGATCGAGCTCACAGGTCTGAATCTGCTGGATCTCGTTTCGTCGGCGGTGCCCATGCTCGTCATCCTGTTGGCACAGGTGGTGTTTGCGGTCGTGTTCACCAGCATCGTCGTCTTTCGTTTGATGGGCCGTGACTATGAGGCGGCCGTCTTCGCTTCGGGCTTGTGTGGCTTTGGTCTTGGGTCCACCTCAAGCGCTATGGCCAATATGGATACACTGGTGCGCCGCTTTGGACCCGCACCTAGCGCTTTGATCATTGTGCCCACTGTCGGCGGTCTGCTGGTGGACTTTGCGAACACCATCTCAATCACCTCCTTCCTGAATGTCTTAAAATGATGACCTTAAGATTGCTCCTCATTGCGTTGATCTCGGGCCCGATGGTCATGCCTGTGTATGGCGAGCAGCCGCAGCGGGTTGTTGAAACCGATCGCGGTGTGGTCGTTGCGGCGGAGCGTCTGGCGGCTGAGTCGGGTGCAGTGGTGTTACGCGAGGGAGGCAACGCGATTGACGCGGCAGTCGCGACTGCGCTGACTATGGCGACGACCTACCCGCGCGCCGGCAACCTTGGCGGTGGTGGTTTCATGATGATCCGCCTCATGGACGGGACAGTCGCGGCGTTGGATTTTCGCGAACGTGCACCAGCGGCTGCGACACGGGATCTTTACATTGGACCTGACGGAAAGTTGCTCAAAGGTTCGTCGACCATGGGGCATCGCGCAGCGGGTGTGCCGGGAACCGTGTCCGGCCTCGCGTTCGCTTTGGAGAAATATGGTAGCGGCCGATTGACCTGGGCGCGGTTGATTACCCCCGCACACGAACTCGCCACAAATGGATTCACGGTCTCGGCCTCGCTGGCGGAGGATTTGGTCGCGAGCACCGAATTATTCTCCGGGAACGCCGCCGCGCGACGGATCTTCCTGCGAGACGGAAAACCCTATCAGGCTGGCGAAATGTTCAAGCAGCCCGAGCTGGCGGCGACTCTCGCACGTTTGCGTGACAAGGGTCCTCAAGAGTTCTACAACGGGCTGACAGCCGAGATGATCGTGGCAGATATGCGTGCTCATGATGGCTTGATCACTTTGGCGGACCTTGCGGCCTACCGCACAACGGAGCGGAAGCCCTTGCAAGGGACTTACCGAGGTTATGAAATCTTCACCATGCCTCCTCCCAGTTCCGGTGGTGTGGCGTTGTTTCAGATGCTCGGCATGCTCGAGCCGCTTGATGTCTCAGGTCTTGCACCGCAGAGCGCGAAGAAAGTGCACCTCTGGGCGGAAGTCATGCGTCGTGCCTATTCGGACCGGGCCGCTTACATGGGGGATCCCGATTTCTCTGACATTCCTGTCAGGCGTTTGCTTGACCGCGACTATCTGGCGCAGCGAATGCGGAGCTTCGATCCAGAGCGGGCAACCCTAAGCCGTGACTTGCCTGGAGGCCTTTTGCCCGCAAAACCCGAATCCACAGAAACGACTCACTTCTCCATCATGGATTCAACCGGCAACGTGGTCAGTTGCACCTATACGATTAATGGCCTCTACGGCTGCGGGGTGGTGGCAGGCGACGCCGGATTTCTCCTGAATAACGAGATGGATGATTTCACTGCACGCCCCGGCACACCAAACGCTTTCGGGCTGGTGCAAGGCGAAGCGAATGCGATCCAGCCCCACAAGCGTCCCCTTTCATCAATGACCCCTGTGATAGTGGTGAAGGATAGCAAGGTCGTCATTGTGACTGGCAGCCCAGGAGGATCGACCATCATCAACACGGTGTTTCAAGTCCTGACCAATCTGATTGATCACAAACTGTCACCGCGAGAAGCAGTGGATCTTCCGAGATTCAATCACCAATGGCTGCCAGATGCGATCACCTACGAGGAAGGCTTTGTGTCTGAAGAGGCCATGCGACAATTAAAAGCGAAAGGCCACGTCCTCAGGACGCGAAAGCTGTACCCCAACGATCCGGCTTCAGTCGCCGGCCTGCAAGGGAGTGCCGAGACGATCGTCATCGATCCCAAGACAGGACGCCGCGTCGGCGTGCCTGATCTGCGCCGATTCGGTACCGCTGCCGTGGCGGAATGATGAAACTCTCACCGACACCGTGAGAGTCTTCTCGACCTTTGAATACCCATAAACCTAAAGGCTGTTAAGCCCTGTTCAGGACAAAGTCCAACCTCTGGCAGATCGCGTAATCCCGGGTCGGTGAGGCAAAGGGGTTAAGTCAGGCAAACGTTTCAGAACTCATTGTTTGGTTTCTGAAGGTCATTGAGGGCAGCTTTCCCAAGAGCACCTGGAGCGGATGAAGTGGGTCACACTCACTAACGTGACCATGCAGAGTTTTGCAGACTGTTTCTTATGACTACCGTCACCCAGTCGTTCAAAGCCACGTCTGGGCCAACATGCCAGCAAAGAGTCCTGACCCTTTTGATTTCCTTGCCCAGGCATCACTCCGATTGTTTTTCTGATCCGCGACATGATCACAAAAAGAAAGCCCCATGAGCCGAATGGTTCATGGGGCTTTCGTATTCACCAATTAGGCCTTGTGACTGGCTGCCGGAATCTGCTTTCCA
>JAIXUU010000412.1 GCA_027483405.1 Planctomyces sp.
ATCATCCGGCCACCTGGTCTGGGAAGTAAATGGGAGACTCAACTGGCCGCGAAGGTGTTTGACGGACGCCTGAAATGTAAGCCATTCCCTTATGAAATGCAGAATGTCAGCGGTGTCGTGACCTGGCTGAACAATCGACTCGAAATGAAAGATGTCCGGGCCACTCATGGGCAGACCGCACTCGAAGGACGAGGTGTTTTTCAGCGGCAACCCGAGCAGGATCGTCTCGATCTCATTGTTGATGTCCATCAGGGAAGTTTTGATCAATCATTATTCGACGCCTTGCCAGCCCATCTGCAAAAGACATGGCAGGAGATTAATCCGCGAGGAGGTTTCGATTCGAACATCGAACTGGCCTGGTCACCGGGAATGGAAGTTGATGTCGTGATCCCCAGTCTCCGCCTGACAGGTTGTGATCTCGCTTTGAAGCAGTTCCCTTATGCAATTACTGATGTGCAGGGAGAGCTGAACTATCAGAAGGGGGATCTCAGTATTCTCCGCTTGAGTGGTCGGCATGATGACACCACCATCCGGTTGAAAGGCTTTGGTGAGTTTCATGCAGGGAGATCGCGAGTCGTTTTCGAGGAGTTTTTTGCAGACGATGTGCTGGTGACGACGGCGTTTCGTCGTGCAGTCCCCGCTTCATTGAAGCCCACGTTAGACGCACTGAATCCTGCGGGGACTTTCTCGGTCAATGGACAAATCGAATTTTTGCAGGAACAACAGGATCAGGCGGCTCTGGATGTGGCCTGGCGATTGGAATTTGTATTGCCAGGGAACGAATTGACGGCCGGCCTAAAGCTGGAAAAAGTTTCCGGGAAAGTGCAGTGCGATGGTTCAACTTCTGCGAAAGGCACTGAACTCAAAGGCTCGATAGATTTTGATCTTGTCCGCGTGATGGGTTACCAGATTGGCGTGATCCGCGGCCCCTTCCGGTTATCAAATGGTGAACTCTCGATTGGTGCCCGGGAAATGATCATGGGGAATCAGGGGGAGTTACCACCCAGACGCATCCCACTGGAAGAAAGACTCAGTGGGAAAACATGCGACGGGATCGTCACACTCGACGCGATTGTCTGGCTGGATCAGGCAGTGCCTTCATGGCAACTCAAATCGACGATCTCGCGGGCCAGTCTGGAGCGCTACGCCCAGATGTATTTGAACGGCCAGTCGAATCTGCGGGGAACGATGAATGGCTGGATGGATTTGAAGGGGAGGGCGGGCGATACACAGACGATTATTGGTGCCGGTCAATTACAGATCAGCCCCGCAGCGATCTACGAGTTACCAATCTTTGTGCAGATTTTCCGTTCGTTGCAACTGGATGGTAATGCGTCGAAAGCGGCCTTTGATTATGTCGATTTGAACTTCCGTGTGGCCGATGAACGATTCAATTTCAGCAGTATCGACCTCGTGGGGAGTGCGATCAGTCTCAGAGGGCGTGGCTCGATCCGTTTCGATGGTGGAATCGTCCTCGATTTTTATTCGATGCTGGCGAGAAATCAGGTACGCATTCCTGTGATTCATGAAGTGGTCGGTGCACTCAGTCGTGGCTGGGTCGGGGTCGAAGTTCGAGGAAATGTCGGCAGCCCGGTTTCTCGCATGAAACCAGTGCCAGAACTGGATGATGCCTTGAAACAGTTCTTGAATACTTTCAATCCATCGAATGCCGTTCGCCCACCCCCTTTACAAACCTTCCAGCCGATCCCCTGACATACGAAGATGTCAACCTTTCCTGGAAAGTGTGATGCTTCATAGGGCTGTGTGTCACGCTTGCAGCTCTGGGCAAGCATGTTCCTCAACAATCAACGCGCTTTGATTTCGTGGGATATGTAGAAGATAGGTAGATGTGATCATGGCTTCGGTGCCGGGGTTGGCGATGGAGGTGCGGGTGTTGCAGATTTTTTCTGAACGCCACGCGTGTAGGCCTCGAATCGCTGGCGATATTGTTCTGGAACCTGTGAACGGCGACTTCCGGCCTGGTCAATATCGCGCTGTGGAACAGCTTTTCCTTGAGCTTCCACCCTCTGTCGGGAAATTCTGGCCGATTCGAGCATCTCTTCAAACTGACGTTTTCTCAACAGATCTTCTGGTGTCGGATCTGTCGATTTGGCGGCATTTATCTGCTCTCGCATCCGCTTGGCAAAGGATCGCATCTGCTGCTCATTCCAGCCGAGATCATCCAGTAGTTTCTGATCGACCTGGCCACGTTCCAGTTGCCGCTCCAATTGATCGAGCACTAACTCTGCGGCCTCTTTTTCAAACTCAGGGTTGGCCTGATTTTGATCGGCCGGTGCATTCCCCGCAGGGCCATTTGCTGCCTGATTCTCGCGACCTTCTTTTCCACCCGATGCACCCTTGGGATTGGAGGAATTCTCAGCGGAACCCCGTGGTGTCATCTCACCTCCGGCCCCACCACCAGTGGCTGACGATGACTGACCGGAAGGCTCGCCAGATGATGCTCCGGAACTGGAAGGCGTGCCAGAAGCTGGTGAAGATCCACCTTTCCCACCACCTTTTCCACTACTCTGACCAGCGTCACTACCTTCGCCGCCCTGGCCCTTCTCGCCACCCTGACCCTTCTCGCCACCCTGACCTTTATCACCACCCTGGCCACCTTTGTCACCGCTCTGATTGCCTTTATCGCCCTGGCCACCAGCAGCTTCCTTGCCTGCAGGCTTGTTGCCCGGAGTTTTATTACCAGAGGGATTGGAAGGCGAATTGCCTTCTCCAGATGTCTTTTCCTTGCTGCTGCCTGGCGGTGAATTCTCTGGAGCGCTACCTGTTTTTGACGCCCCCCCTTTTGCATCTGCCGAGTTAGCAGGTGGTTGACTCCCATTTTTTCCATCTGCCGGTGAGTTCATCCCCGCTGGCTCACCACCTTCTGGCTGGTCATTGCCTCCCGATTTCTGCTGTGATCCTGTTTTCGAACCAGTTGGTTTTTCTCCGGAAGGTTTCTGCTGGCTTCCAGTGGCTGGTGCTCCATTCTCTTTTGCAGTGCTGGTTCCTGGTCTTCCCGCTTCTCCGGGTTTGGCTCGCTCGGAAGATGTGTCGTTGCCACTCCCTTCCGCCATGCCATCCGCGCCATCCGGATTGGCGGATGATTGACCAGCTTCACCACTTTCGGCCTGCTGTGATTTCTGATTGGCCTTGGGCGGTTTCCCTGGTTCGCCGCGCATCTTCTCACCACTTCCGGCAGGAACGTCCTGAGGATCGGGATTCGGCCGGGCAGACGGTTGTTGATTGGGAGATTGCTCCAAAGGTTCCCCGGGAGTGTTTGTCTTCTGTGCCTGTCGATCCATACCTCGTTCACCTGCCGAAGCATCTTGAGGCCGTTGATCGGACGGAGGCATTTCATCAGAAGATGGTGGAGCAGGGCTCTTGGGGGCATTCTTCGGGCTGGAGGCACCAGGATCTGCCTTACCGGCGGGTGAATTCTGAGGACGTTCGTTATCGGCCTTCAGGTCTCCCGTCGTTCCATCTTCACCGGGGCGTCTTTGAGCAGGCATCTCGTCATCCTTGCCCCCCTCTTGAGACTTGCCCAGGAGCTTCTCGTTGGGCGGGCCCATCGATGGATCTGAGGCTTTGTTTTTCTGTCCAGCACGTTGGGATGGATCCATTCCCGAGGGATCGCCAGCGGGGTCACTCGCACTGGCAGGATTATCAGAATTGGGTTTCAACGATTGATCGTTGGGGCGAGATCCTTTGCCATTTTTGGCAGATTCATTTCCTGATGCGCCCGGATTTTTTGCCGATGAATTTTCATCACCAGCAGAGGCTGATTTCTCCCCATTGGCCTGGGGCTGAGAATCTTTTTCACTTCCAGACATTGGCTGTGAAGAGTTTTTGCTCTCGGGAGATGAAGGTTTGCCGGCATCCCCTGTCTCAGCACTTTCAGGTTGAGAGTCACCTGGGGGTTTAGTTTGGCCGTCAGCCATCCTCTCCTTGGGGTTCGCTGGCTCTTTTGGAGCCTGAGGAGAATTCATCTCGCCAGGAGATTTCTGGGACGACTCTCCTTGCCGAGAATCATTCCTGGGCGGCTGATTTTCCGCAGAATTTCCCTTCGAAGAGTTCGTGGAGTCTTCCGTCATCGACTCCTTGCTCGAGCCTTGATCTCCTCGCTTGCGATCATCGGATTGACTTGACGATGAGGACTTGTCGGCCTCATTTTCGGGTTGAGCCTTCTGTTCTTGACGGGATTCGTTCCCCGATTCCTGTCCTTTGGAATTGCCCTGACGCGATTCCTGCCGGGCTTTTTCCAACAACCGTTTCAAGGCTTCCGAATCATCTTCTCCGTTGGGTGATAATCCCTGGTCAGGTTTGTTGGAGCCCTGCTGCCCCTTGTTCTGCGGGCCACTGTTCTGCTGGTTGGATTTCTGCTGGCCTGAGGAACCAGACTGGTTTTTAGAATCTGCTGGAGCATTTTCAGGAGATGTCTTCGAGCCTGAGTCATTGTTCTGTTGGCGAGACATATCCTGATTTTCGCCCTTCCGTTCGGAAGCTGATTTTCCTTCAGTCGGGTTGTTTTCTGAAGGATCACCAGGTTCTTCACCGGGTTTCCCATTCGCATGGTCGGAACCATCGGACGGAGGATTGTTATCACGAGATTGTGGCTCGTTCTGGTTCATCCCTTCGCCGGCACGATTGTCTTTGGCCCGTGTTGGATCATTCGCATTTTGGCCAGGATTCCCTTCGCCTTCCTGTGGGCGATCAGACATGGCCTCGGGAGCTTGACCCGGATCCTGCTGTGCAGGATCTGCTTGCGGTTCATTTCCTTCCTGGTTCTGGGCCGCCTTTTGCCGGGCCTGTTCTTCGACCTGTTGGGCCTGCTTTTCGGCCTGCTGACGCTGTTCCTGCTGTTTCTGCGGAGGCAAGACTCCTTGAATTCGAATCAGCCGTGCGTCGGAGCGAGCCGTATTCGGTGTTGGCTGGCGATTATCCTGCACGGTGGCATAGACCTTGAGTTCATCATTCTCCTGCAGTGCAAAGCGATCCAGGCGTAAGGTGGTCTTCGCTGTCTGTTGTGAAACACCACCGGCCGCCAACTCTTCCCGGGCAATGATCTGCCCCTGTTTTTCGGCAATGAGTGTCATCGGGCCCAGAAGAAAATCAACATCGCGGGCCGTGAAAACAAATCCCACCGTCGAGTTAGCAGCGGCAGCCACATCATTTTCCGGAAGCACCATCCGGATCTCCGGAGGCTGATCTATCTGCAATGCAATCGGATAGATGGTTGGCGCAGGGTCGGTTTCTCCACCTGCTGTGCGAACGATGATCGAGTAGTACCTGGCGTAAGTCCCGTCTTCGCGAAGTTGTGGACGGTAATCGGCAGTCAGTTCGCGGTTTTGAGACAACCGCACAGGAAGTTCCTCACCCGTAGGCGTCATGCCGTCGTCGTCAAAGAAGATCATGGTGGCTGAAGTGACGGGTTGATTCGCCAGCGCCCGGATTTTCACCTCCGAACCGACCCACGCATGAATGGCACCACCTCGGCTGACCTGCTTCTCGATACCTGTATAAGCGGGTGCCTGGATCTCGACTTCTTCAATGTTTGCATGGGGAGGGGTGACAATGCTCACCTGGTAAGTTGCCGAGCGGGCATCACCGGCTTGAATGTAGTATGAGAACGATTGGGTGAATCCCTCGCCTCGTTCACCCAGCAGTCTGGCTTCAAACCGCGCACCTCCCTGACCGACGGGAGCCATACGGACGGTTTCGTCCACAAACTGCTGATCAACGGTCGTAAACTTTAGCTCGACGAGCTCAGGGATACGTCCTGCCAGTTGGGCTTCGACATCGAGCATGGACCCCGCGAGGCGGACTGTCGAGCCCGGGGTCACTTCTCGAATCAATGTTTCCGTGGGAGCGTCAATCGACGTGAAAGGAATCATGCGCCATAAGGACGGCCAGATCGGCTTGGGCGACATCACGGCATAGACCGCCAGCAGAACGACCGTCGCCAGCAGTGCACAAGAGACCCAGAGCAGGTGAGTGTGGTCGATCGCTTGCCTGGGCTGCACTTCTTCCAGCGAAACCGCTGCTCGCTTTTGCAAGGCCTTCAAGACAGCCGGCGCGACAGGTCGGCCCGCAGCCTGTAAATCCACCAGATTGACCAGATTCCGCCTGAGAGCCGGGACGGCTGTCTCCAGCTCTTTGGCAGCATAAAGTGGACTCACCTTACGCAGAAGGGGATGCAGCAAAGTGCGCGTCAACCACCAGCATAGACCACTCACAAGAATTGCCAGCCAGATCCACCGGGCCACCATGCTCCAGCCATCGGCAAACAACCACTGGTCAGAAATCACGAATAGGGCACACAGCGCACTGATCCAGGCAAAGCTGCCGACAATAGCCGTGGTGAGATCCGTGGACCGCACCGCCGATTTCACCTCGCCCAACTGATAGGCGACAAATTCGTCAAAGTCGACGAAGGCGGGTGATTCATCGGAAGGTTGAATAGTTGCCATACTGAGCGACCTCTCTGCAGAATTCTACGCCTTTATTTTGACATAAAGTGCGACAGAATGGCAGTTTGCATTCTGAATTCGTGGTTTCTCAACGAGAACTATCGACCGGAAACGGCTGAGATTACTGACCTTTCCCCCAATCAACTCTTTTGGTGACGAAGTGCTGGCCAGAAAAGTTCCCTCAGACCTCGGGAAATTCTCAATCTGAACTATTTTTCTCAGGCCCATTTTCTCAGGCCCAGCCGTTGGCCTTACGAATCACCCATTCGATCCCCATGGCGATCACAAAGAGGGCAATCATCAGCCAGTGATCCCACAGCCTGACTTGAACGGTCTCTTTGGCCAGTGGATTTTCTCTGGAAATCAACTGATCCAGAAACCCAGCCAGCTTTTCAGTCGAAAGGAGTTGACCACTTCCAGCTTCGGCGATTTGCTTGAGATAATCGGGATCGGCACCCGGACGGTCGAGTTCAATATCACGCGGCGAAACCAGAAATCGGGTCACGGCATCCAACCCGATACTCTCACCATTGGCTTTGCCCGAAACTCGCACCCAGTAATCGCCAGGCTCTTCAGTTTTCGTCCAGTCGAGCCTGCCACCGCTGCCTGTGTTCTTTGAACTTGCGGCAGCATCCGTCGAAACCAATGCAGGAATTTTCAAACCCGCAGGATCGATAATCTCCATCTCAAAGCTGACATCGTTTCGTGGTTGTCCCCCCGAGGCTCGCGCACCATATTCAATACCGACAGCTGTCCCGAGAGGTGCGTTCCGAGGTTCCACCTTCACCCACAACGGAGCTTCGGTATCGTCTTCTCGACGAGCCAGCCATAGAATCGCCTGTCGCCAGAATTGCTGATGGGCTTTGGCAGCACCACCCAGTACCCACAAGTAGGATGAATCTCCTGCAAACGAAAGCACACGGGCTTTGCCAATCTCGCTGGCAAACAACAGACCTTCGCCATTAGGTGCAGCAGCCCAGACTTCGACCAGAGGATTCCGAGGAACCAGTCGATTGGCCCCTTCCAAAGGAGCCAGTGCTTTCCAGCGATCGATGAGCGGCCCGGTGCCATCCAGTTGCAGCACATAGCGACGCAGGCCAGTCTCTGTGGGTATGAAAGGTGTCGGCCCTTCCAGGCTGGATGAGTCTTTCGAATTGCCACCCGGATTGGCAGAGGCCGACATGACGGGCACGAGATCTGTCAGATCTGATTCTTCCCATCGGCCCGCCGAGTAATTTCGGCTGCCACCAATGGTCATGAGGCCGGCTCCCGCCTGAACTCGTGCCGCGAGAGCCTTGATGTTCGATTCGCCCAGTTCATCGATGGTGACATCGCCGAGGATGTAAACGTTGTAGCGATCAGGCTCGAACCATGAGGCATCGAGTACCACCGGCGATTGGCCGCGACTTTGACGAATTTCGGCAAAGTCCATCTGCAGTTGCGATGCCCCGCTGGCCATTTTGAGAAACTTCGGTTCCCAGCGCAAGCGATCAATCACGGCCACCCGCAGGCCACCCGCCTTGACGGTGATGATCGTTTCGAGGCGGTTGTTTCTGGTCAGCAGTTCTCCTTCGGAGGTTTGAACTTCAGCAGCCAGTTTGAATTCTCCTGCCTGACTGGGCAGAAAGGACAATTCCACAGGAATGATCTGATCATCTTCCGTGGGCGTGATGGTGACTTGAGGAATGACACCACCCGTGGCCAGAACGGGTTCTAGTGGCCCGGATTTTCCCAATGGGACATCACTTCGATTCTCGAGCAATAGACGAACGGTCGTGGTTCGACCCCGCGCTCCAATCGCCCGCACACGGACAGTGACCGGAACACGATTCTTCTCAAAGACAATCGGGTCCACTCGCAGATCGGCCAGTGTCCAATCCAAGCCCTGGCCAGAAATACTGCTCGCCCCATAGGCAATTCCGTAGATCGGAATCCCTTCTTCGCCAAATGCCTGTGCAATTGATAACGGGTCAACAGGTTTGGGAGACAAGCTGCGTTGGGCACCATCGGAAAGGAGAAAGACAGCCGAGGTCGAACGATTCCGCGCTTCTCGAAGGGCGCCCTGAAGGGCCTCGCCAAAGAGTGTCTGCTGACCATCCGCCACCGGATTCTCAGTGGTTGGAGGACTCAGCTTATCCGAGAAATCGAAGATTCGAACCTGAGACGGTTTTGATTTTGTTTTTTCAAATGCCTTCTGAATGGCGAGCGAGTCTGACAACGCACCTTCCAGTCGGCTCCGTGCGGCAGGCAGATCCTGTGTCGTCATACTGCGGCTCACATCGCGCAGAATCAGCACCTGCTCATCGGGAGCAGCAGACGATTCCCAGACCAGTTCGGGACGAAACAGACCCGCAATCAACACGAGGGCCGCCAAAAGCCGCAATCCTCTTGTCGTGCGGATTCGAGAGGGGAGTTGCTGAAAGAAATGATGCGGATAAGCCTTCCAGACCATCCACAGTAAGGCCATCGATAAAGTGATCGCAAAGAGATATCCACCCACTGGCTGGAAGGTGATCTCCTGAAATTTCATCTCTTCAAACGTCATGGATGCCCCCCGTCAAAGCGGCACATGGACCACGGGGCGTTGACATGCAAATTGGAAGCGAAGGCTATTGCGCAAAAATCAGTTGGCATGAACTGCTCCTTCAGGACGGGGAGCAGTGTGCAACGTGTTCCTGGTGAGGGCGGCAGCCGGTGGTGCATAGAACCAGTTGGCGAGAAGATGTTCAGTCACAAAGCCGGCCACGAGCAGCAATAGAACGAGCGCGTAAACTTCCTGACCGATCCGGCCGGAAAGGACAGCTCGCTCTAATGTCTCCAGCTCGCGATGAACCAGAACACGATCCGTTCCAAAAATCTGTTCGATATTCTCTTTGTTCATACGCTCCAGATTTGATTCGGCATCGCGAACACGAACTCCAAGAGGAATCATCTCTGCAGGGTCGGCTTTGGGCTGAACGAGATAGATTCCGGGTTGATTGGCAATGGTTGCAGGAATGATCAGCCGGGTCGAAGATTCGGCATCGAGGGCTTGCTGACGCTCATCTGGAGTCCGCACCAGCCACTGGGGCGGTAAAACCTGATCTGAGGGAAAAATCAGTTGAATGGGATCACCCAGCACAAAGTTGAATCGGCGTGCCTGTCGCTGAGACAGGTAATCGACAGAAGCATCTGCCAGAGCCACAAAGGCCCAGCTTCTGGGCAGGTCATTCCAGTCGGGAAGGCTCCATGAAGTCGTCCATTGCTGGACGATCCCTTTTCCCACGCGGCGTTCTAAAAGAGCAGGAGATTTTCGTTCGTCAAGAAAGCGTGCCAGTACGATAGCATCATCGACCGGGTTGACTGTCCAGTATCGGTTGACGACCTGTGACTCCCACTCTTCCAGCACTCCGAATTCAGCCAATGGAGCCATGAAGCCATGGGATCGATTGGGAAACTCCCATACCTGGCCCGGTCGAAAAGAGAGCGAAGCTTTGAGTCTGGCTGGAAGTATGGCCAGCGCATCAGGATTCTCGTAGGTCAGCGGATCGATGGAAGTTGGTGTGTTGACGACTCCCTTCGATGGGTGGCCATTGGTCAGTACCAGGCCGCCACCTGCTTCGACGAACCCGCGAAGTAACTTCCAGTCTTCGGCTGTTGGTCTTGGCAGGTTGATCAGAAACACCACGTCGTAAGACTTCAGATCTGTGGCAGCAAGGCTTGATGCCGGTATCCAGGTAGGGACTGTCGTCGCCTTTCCTGCACGAGTCAGTTCTGCGGGAGCCAACGCTTCCATGAGGAGTCGGCTATCGGCTCGATTCGCTGAAACCACGAGCACTTTAGGTGGCTTTGCAGTTGTCAGTGCGATGGGAAGACTGTTATCGAATGCCAGGGGATCGTCACCAATCAGCCGCAAATAACCACTCGAAGGGCCTGAGGGTAAGTTACTGGCCATGAACTGTACGGTTTGTCGTCCACCTCTGGAAACCGTTTCCAAACCGACCCGTTTGGTATTACCGACACGGGGATCACCCAGCACCAGTTCGATAGAAATATCATCATTCGTACTGAGTGGTGCTGCATTTCCTGGATCTGTTGTGTTCTGAGCCGGTGGAGCAGAGCTTTCTATAGGTTTGGGCGCCAGTGCCAGATCGGATTCAACGGTCGCTTCAATTAATACCTCGCCATTTTCGGCAATCGTTTCCTGACTGAGCTTGAGACCGTAGAGCCTGTTGTTTGAAGGTTTCAATTCGCCCACATCAATAATGTAGATGCTGACATCCTTGAGCTTTTCCAGTTCGCTCAATAACCCTGCGTCTGCTGCCCCATGCCATTGATGTCTCGCGAGATCTGTAAACAGATAGACTTCACGCACAAATCGATCGGCTGCGCCTCCTTCAGCTTCAAGCAGTTTCGTTCGATCATTCTCCTGCAACGCAAGGGCCAGTCGGACGGAGTCTTCGAGTGGACGTTCTTCGTAGCGGGTGGTGAATTGTTGTATTCGTTGGTGAGCCGTATTTCGATCCGCAAGAAACGTCGGTTTGGCAGGTTGCATCCCATCGATCAGTGCGAGACGACTTCCGGCTGGGAGTTTGCCCCATTGGGTTGTCGCCATGCTCTGTGCGACTTCCAGCCGGGTTTTGCCCTGATTTCTGTATTGCATGCTGGGTGACGTGTCGAAGATGAAGACCGCAGCAACGGGGAGTTCTAAATTCGCCCGTGACGATGGCTTCGACCAGTCGGCCATGATTCGTGTTTGATAAGGCCAGATGAGAAACAGCACCACCGCTAAACCGGCAGAGATCGAGACCAGTGGAATCAGTCGCGACCGCAATTTTGAGGTCTGCTGTTGAATTGCAGCAGCAGCGGCCGGCCCTCCGGAGGTTAAGTTGTTCGAGAAACGATCAATATTCGGAAGTTGCTGGCGTCGGCGGTACAGATAGATTTCGAAGACCGTATAGATTCCACCGCCGACCAAAAGAATCGTCAGTAGCCGGAGCCATTCACCGCTGGTCAATTGATAATTGGCTGCCGGTAATGTGGGGCGTGCAATCGCGATGACGATGGCACCAATGACGAGCATTCGCAGCAGCATCAACAGCCAGTGCTGCAGATTCAATCGCCTTGAAACCTTGGCCTGAGATTGTTGGAGCAGTCTCAAAGCGGGGAAGGGGGTTCGTTTGGGCTTCTGCTTCATCAGCAGATGAATCACGACTGGTAACAGAACCAGCGCCAGCCCCGCCAGAATCAGTGGATGCAGAAATGTCATCAGGCGGCTGTCCTTCCAGCGAAGATCCTATTCTTCACAAGCCAGAGGCCACGATCAATGACAACATCACGATGGCATTTGATCACCAGAGCACAATTCACAAAATGACTACTTCCGATGGGGGTTTCGTGTCGCATACTTACAATTCTGAACCAGCATCTCTTGTTCGACTGTAGGGTGCAAGAAGTTCCTACGTATTGCACCATCTTCTCGGGGCAGTCACTTTCAGTCAGTCATTCTCAGCCGACCAGGGATTCTCACTTCGACCATATTTTCTGAAAAGTGCTGTCCACTATTCAAATCCCGAGCCTGAACTCGTCCTGAACAGTGTATGTTAGCCGCCCGCGGGATACGAGTTGAGATCTCGAATTGCCTTCCGAAAGTGATTGGCAATTCGCTTGCTTTGCTCAGTGCGTCTCAACTTCCGGGGCTCGCCGACCACCGGCCCTGGGCGAATTGTGCGGTACAGCCAAAGCGGCGTAAAGTTCCGGACGACGGTCTGCCACTCGATTGATTTCACTTTCTCCCGCAGTCCGAATGAGGTGTTTGGTTCGAGAGAGCTTCGTATCAATGGTGGCGTACAGAATGGCTTCCGATTGATCGTCGGCCGCCGTCATTTCGTGCCCCAAAGGCGAACAGATGCGACTTTGTCCAATAAACCGGACATCCCGCTCGATACCGACGCGACTGCTCGAAGCAAAGAAGACCGTACTTTCCATGGAGCGCATCTGGCAGGCGTGAGCGGCAAAAACCTGAGCCGTTGTCGGCCAGTTGGTTGGTAAAAGAATCAGATCAGCTCCCTCGATGGCCAAGACGCGGGATGGTTCCGGGAACCCGCCGTCGTAGCAGATCAATAGCCCGATGTGCACTCCTTCGATCTCGAAGACAGCCAGTGGCCCGGCACCATACGAGGTGAAACGATCTGCTCCAATAAAAGGGAGATGAGTCTTGCGATACGTATGAATGACTCCTTGTGGGCCAATGGCGACGGCAGTGTTGTAAACCGGCAGTTCATCCCTATCAGCAGTCTGCGATTCGATTTCGAGTTGACCGTAAATGGCATAGACGCGAAGTTCAGCGCAAGCCGCCTGGAGCTTCTGATACCAGGGATTGACGATAGGTGCTGCCAGTTTTCGCGTTTCTTCGAGTGAACTCGTGCAGTACCCCGAAAGCGCACACTCGGGAAAAACAACCAGCCTGGCTCCATGGCTTGCGGCTTCCCGGAGAAAGCCAAGCATCCGTTCACAGTTGTGAGCAGGTTCCCCAATGGTCACATCCATCTGCACAATGGCCAGTTCGATGCGAGGAAATATTTTTCCCTCTGCGGACGAATCTGAAACAACCGAACTGGCAGTCATGGTTGAACTCCTGAGGGGGCTTCTTCGCAGTCAGCATTCTCGTAGAAATTCTATGCCATGCGACAGCCAATGTATGCCCTCAGATGGGTGCAAAAACGATATCCCCCAGGCTTGTGCATCAATCGAATTCGGCGGGAAACGACAAACTAATGTCCACCGAGGTAGGCTTTGCGAATATCGTCGCTATTGGCCAGCTCTGCAGCAGGCCCAGACATTTCAATTTTGCCCACCTCGAGCACATAGGCTCGATGAGCCACCTGCAGTGCCAGGTTGGCATTCTGCTCGACCAGCAGGATGGTCGTCCCTCCCGCATTGATTTTACGAATCACCTGGAAAATCAGCTGCACAATCTGCGGTGCCAAGCCCAGTGATGGTTCATCGAGCATCAGCAGTTTGGGCCGAGCCAAGAGGGCTCTGGCAATTGCTACCATCTGCTGCTCGCCACCAGATAATGTTCCTGCCAGTTGCCACAAACGCTCTTTGACGCGCGGGAACAATTCGAGGGCATGTTCGTAATCCTGGCGAATCTCATTTGTATCACTTCGGCAATACGCACCCAGCCGCAGATTTTCTTCGACTGTCAAGTTGGCAAAGATCCCGCGACCTTCCGGGACATGAATCAATCGATTGGCGGCAATCGAATGAGGCGACTTGTAGGCGATGGGCTTTCCTTCAAACAGGATCTGGCCTTCCTGCGGGGACAATAGCCCGGAGATTGTCCGCAGCGTGGTCGATTTGCCGGCACCATTCCCGCCAATCAAAGTGACGATTTCGCCGGGCTCGACTTTGAGTGAAATTCCGCGAAGTGCCCGTATCGAACCATACGAGACCGACAGATTTTCGATTTCCAGCAAAGCCATAAGGTCATTTCCGCGATAGATCGAATTCGAATTCCCGGCAGGAGCGAGCTTAAGCGTCGTCGGCAATCGCCCCCAGATAGGCTGCAATCACCTTTTCATCGTTTTGCACAGTTTGTGGTGTCCCTTCGCAGATCGTGACACCATGATCGAGCACTACGATTCTCTCGCAGATATCCATCACGAGTTGCATGTCATGTTCGATCAATAAAATCGCCACTTCGAATCGATCGCGGATCTGCCGGATGGACTGCGCCAGGGCCAGTTTTTCCTGAGGATTCAGCCCAGCGGCTGGCTCATCCAGTAAGAGTACTGAAGGTTTCGTTGCTAATGCGCGAATGATTTCCAGCCGACGCTGATGGCCATAACTGAGGTTCTGTGCCAGATCTTCCGCGCGATCCTGAAGATCGAAGATCTCCAGCAGATCCATGGCCTGGGCTTTCAAAGCCGCTTCCTGCTCTCGATAGCCGTTTGTACGCAAAAACGTTGATAACAGCTTGGGGCGAATACGAATCTGACCGGCCAACCGCACGTTGTCGAGAATGCTCAGGTTCGGGAACAGGCGAATATTCTGGAATGTTCGAGCAATCCCGGCGGCAGTGACTTCATGGGGTTTGCAACCGAGCAGATTTTTCCCGCTCAGCGATAACGATCCTGTCTGGGGTTGATAGATCCCCGTGAGCAGATTGAACACGGTGGTCTTGCCAGCGCCGTTAGGGCCAATGAGGCCATAGAGCCCGGCGCTGGGTAATGTCAGATTGAAATTCTGAACAGCCTTCAGACCACCAAAAGAAATCCCCAGATCTTTGACTTCCAGCAATGTCTGTTGAGCAGCACCGGCTGATCGATGTTCGAGAACCTGGTTCATTGGGCCTCCTCACGCGGACTTTTCTTCCACGGCAAGGTCTTCCAGGATTTTGGAAAGAAATCCCAGATCTCGTGAATTCCAAACAATCCCTGCGGGCGGCTCAGCATCATGAAGATCAGGAGGGCGGCATAGATGATGATCCGGTATCGCTCGAAATCGCGCAGAACCTCGGGTAAGGCTGAAAGCAGAATGGCAGCGAGCATGACACCCGTGATCGATCCTCGTCCACCCAGCACCGTCATGATCACATAATCAAAGGAGCGCTGAAAACCGGCATCCTTGGGCGAAATGATTACGCCACTTTCGTGAGCCAATAGACCGCCGCCAACACCTGCAAAAAAAGCGGCTGTAATAAATGCCAACAGCTTCTGCCTCGACGTATTGATCCCCATGGCCTGGGCGGCGATTTCATCTTCACGGACAGAAAGCATGGCACGGCCAAAGCTTGATCGCTTCAGGCGATAGGCAAAGATCACTGTGATTGCCAGAAACGCATAGACCCAGAAGAGCGTGGTGTATTTGGGAATACCATCAAACCCGATCGCGCCACCCACAGGAACTGTGGCAAATGTTGTCAGAGGGGCATTTCGGATCGTTTCTGCGTTATCCACCACTTTGCCAGTCTGTTGCAGCACAACGCGCAGAATCTCACCGAAACCGAGCGTCACAATCGCGAGGTAATCTCCCCTGAGTCGCAGCGAAGGAAGCCCAACTACAAACCCGGCAATCGAAGCTGTGATTCCGCCACACAGGCAGGCAATGACGAACATCCATTCGCCACTTCCTAAAAAAGAACCGTGTTTGGCGGCTGTCCCCCAGATGAGGAGTGAACTGTAGAAGGTGATGGATCCTGCCGTGTAGGCCCCGATCGTCATGAAGCCTGCATGACCAATCGAAAACTGTCCTGTCATGCCGTTCACGATATTCAGTGAGACTGCCAGAATCATGGCAATCCCGGCATCGATCACGAGCCGGGAATAGTAGGGGCCGACTGTCGAGGGAAGCAAAAACTGAATCGCGACCGCAAGGGCGATCCCAACAAGAATGGGAGTAGCACTCTTGAGGATATTCACACCACGCGAGGTAGGCTCGATAAAGACATCGGATGCAGACATGTTAAACTTTTTCCCGCACGGGTGATCCCAGGAGCCCCGTGGGCTTGATGAGCAGAATCAAAATCAACAAAGAGAAGACATAGACATCGCGATAGTTTGACGAGATGTAATACGCCCCGAACTGTTCGACGAAGGCAATGATAAAGCCACCCAGAACGGCTCCTCGAACATTTCCAATTCCTCCCACCACAGCCGCCACAAACGCTTTCAGACCCAGCAGCACCCATACGCTATGTGCCGGCTGGTTCATACTGGGGAACTTCAGCACGTAGAGAAATCCTGCCGCACCCGCCAGAGCCGAACCCAGCATGAAAGTCAGCGAGATGGCACGATCCACTGGAATGCCCATCAGCGCGGCAAAATCGGTATTGAATGAGACGGCCCGCAGTGCCGTACCAAACTTTGTCCGAAAGATCAGCAGTTCCAGAGCCAGCATCAACAGGCCAGAGACGGCAAAGATGATGCAGTCAATCAGCGGCAAGACCACATATCGAATCGATTCACCTTGCCCGAAAGGGATCCGCAGAAGTTCCCAATTCGGCAGCAGAGCTGGCATCTTCTGAGGGCTGGCCCCAAACACAAAGTCGAGTTGGCCGACATTCTGCAGCAGGAGAGAGACTCCGATGGCTGTGATCAGCACATTCAGCCGGGGGGCACGACGCAAGGGCCGATATGCCAGTCGCTCAATGAGAAAACCAGCCAGGCTGCAGAGCGCTAGAACCGCCACAAAAATTCCCGCGGTCATCCAGATGGGTGGTGGGGTCGTTGGATTGTGTGCATCCAACCCCACCAGTGGCAGGGCACGGATGGCGAACGAATAACTGAGCCAGGCGCCCAGTACCACAATATCGCTGTGTGCAAAGTTGATGAATTTAAGCACACCATAAACCATGGTGTAGCCCAGCGCGATCAGGGCATACAAGCTGCCAATCGCCAGGGCCGTCATTAATGTCTGTAGAAAGTCTGCCATGGAACTCTGTTACGAGGAAGTCAGAAGAATTCGAGAGTATTGATCATCCCTCGTGGTGAGCATCCCCATGCTTTCACCACGCAGCCTTTTCAAGAATTTGTGAACGCCAGGCATTGATCGAACTGAAGTATCACAGCGGAATCCACAGGGTGGGCTGTCGCTTTTGAGTTACTCTCCGGGAGCAATCGTGGCGACATATCGGGGGGTTCCATCCTTCATTTCGAGGATGACGGCTGGCTTGACCGGGTTACGATTGGCATCCATCGAAATCACACCCGTCACACCCTCAAAGCCCGTCGTTTTGGCCAACTCGGCGGCAATATCCTTGCCGCTCAAAGAAGGTGCAGTTTTCATCGCGTTGAAAAGAATACGAGCGGCATCGTAACCCAGGGCTGCCAGACCATCCGGTGTCTCCTGATACTTCCCCTGATAAAGCTTGATGAAGTTCTGCACGCGGGGACTGGGATCTTCATGCGAATAATGGTTGGAATAGTAACAACCATTTAATGCATCGCCGGCAATCTGCCCCAGCTTGGCGGAGTCCCAGCCATCTCCACCCAGCATCGGGACTTTGAGTCCCAACTTCTTAGCCTGCAGGGCGATATTCCCGACATCGGTGTAGTAACCAGGGATGAAAATCACCTCAGGTTCACTGGCTCGAATGGATGTCAGTTGTGCTGAAAAATCCTGATCACCCGCCTGATAGGCCTGCTTGGAAACAATTGTCCCGCCACCGGCAATAAAGGCTTTTTCGAACTCTTCCTGCAAACCTACCGAGTACGGCGCTGTCTGATCGCAAAGAATCGCAGCCTTTGTGGCTTTGATCTTTTCGTTTTCCCTGGCGAACTTGGCACAGACCGATCCCTGGAAGGGATCGATAAAACAGACCCGGTAAATCATGTCTCCCACTTGTGTGACTTTAGGATTTGTCGAAGAAGGGGAGATCATGGGGACGCCGTTTTCCTGACAGATCGGTGCCGCTGCCAGTGAAAGTCCCGAAGCCACTTCACCTAAGACTGCCGTGACCTGATCTCTCGTGACAAGTCTTGTCACAGCCGAACCGGCTTCGCGAGGATCGCCTTTGTCATCGTAAGTGATGAGGCGAACTTTCTTACCGTTCACCCCGCCCGCAGCATTCACTTCTTCAATCGCCAGTTGAATCCCGCGATCAGTTGAGATGCCAAAGGTCGCTTCGGAACCTGTGATCGAGCCAAAATGGCCAATCACAATTTCATCTGTCGATGCGACACGCGACTGGCACCCCAGTGACGTCAGGCTTGTCACGGCCAGCAGAAAAATCCCCACGACCTTCGAGAGGCGCAAAAACTGACGAAGAGAGGTTGTGCTTTTCGTCAAGCAGGTTGGCGCCTTGTCCCTGGCGAGGGAAATGCACGATTCAGAGTCTGAAGTGGCAAAGCAGGTTGGCATTGTCAGTCTCATAGCTTTTGCTGGCAATAACCGCAGCGCGAGGCCTTGCACAGCTTTCGTGAACGAATTCTCGTCGGATTCAGCGAATATACAGCGATGAGGACTGAATACAACCTGTGAGCTGATCACATTTTCTGTGCAGCAGAGATTTATTCTCAGACAGAGGGCCGACTTTCACTTTTGCCCGGTAATACATCAATATCTGATGATCTCAAAAGCGGGAGCCAGTGCGATAAATCGCGAATTGGGCTTCGTCACTCGAACAGAGGTTTGTATCAACTCAGAGCCACCCGTTGGTATGGTCGCGATGGCTTGCGTCATGCCGAACTTGTTGTTCTGGGCGAGCCTGCCCTTTTGAACACACCGGTCAATTGTGCTGAATGGGAGGCGTACCAATCAACAAGTGCAGAAACGTGGTGAGTTGTCGGAAGTTCTTAAGACTTGTTGAGAATCTGCAGAACTTCATCTTTCAGTTTGCCAGTTACCGAAATCCCGTTCTTGCCGTAGATTGTGGGCACACCTTTCCAGTCAACAAAGTGACCACCAGCCTCCTGGAGAATCGGCACGAGGGCAGCGGCATCCCAGGGATTCAGAGCCGGATCGACCATCAGATCGGCTCGACCGGTGGCAACGAGCACGTGGCCATAGCAATCTCCCCACCCGCGGGAAAGTTTGCAGCGTTCGAGGATCTCGGTGTAGGCCTCCCACTTACCGATCTTCTGCCACCGCTGCATATTTGTCGTCAGGAACGTGCATTCTTCGATGGTGCTGACTTGCGAAACGTGAACCCGTCGCGGGGGCTGATCGCCAATTTTCCAATAAGCGCCATTTCCTTCCGAGGCATAGACGACTTCATTCAATGCGGGAAAGCCGCAGACACCCATGACGCAATGGCGATGTTCGCCTTCAATGACTTCGAGACCAATCAAAGTGCCAAAGAGCGGCACCCCATGCACAAAGGATTTGGTTCCATCGACCGGGTCGAGGATCCATCGAAAGGCCGATTGACCTGGCTTTTCGGGGAACTCTTCGCCAAGCACCCCATCCTCGGGGAAGGCGACATCGAGACGTTCACGGATTAACTTCTCTGCACCGCGATCCGCTTCTGTTACGGGAGAAAAGTCGGTCTTCTCTTCCACTTCAAGAGAAGAATGCTGGTAGAAGCTCATAATCAGCTGGCGAGCTTCTGCGTAAACCGCCAGGGCAAAATCAAGTCGTGAAGCCAAGTCTGCGTTGGTATAGGCCATAAAAGCAGTTTCAATAAACAGATGATGAAAGAACTGGGTAGCTGAGGAAAACTCAGGCCTCGTTGAGGCGGTACAAGTGCTCGCCCGATTTTCGGACGAGGAGCACACCTTCGTCTTCGCGGTTCGCAAATGATTCGATGTCAATGGTTGCCGGGTCTCGGTATCCCAGATTGATCCGATGACAGATCTCTTCCGGAATTCCTGATGCCAGTGTGACTTTCACGCGTGGCTTTTCAATACCGTCGGAAAATGTTCCCGTCCCGCGCACATGGGTCGAGTGAGCCAGGATGCCCCACGGGTAATGCTTGAATCGATCCCACTGCTTCACAAAATAATCGCGAACATGGTAGCCAACTTCTTCAATCAGTTTGCCATGTGTCACTGAGACTTCATGCATGTGCGGGGCGTAGATGATCAATTCACCACCGTCCGCCACGACGGGCTCCATTTTATACATGCATTTGCCCGCGACCCAGAGTTCGTCGTACATCGGGGGAGCGCACGAAAGGACCGTGTGGAAAGGTCGATCAAATCGTTTGATGTGAGCTTTCCCAGAAATGGCACAAGCCTCACTCCAGGCGGATTCCGGCGTGCCATAAAACAGCCCATACAGGCTGGCATCGGCAGCGACCACGAATTTAATCGCTCGCCTCTTCTGGCGGATCATACTGGCAGAAAGATCAACCACCCGTCGAACCGGAGTATCTTTCACACCAATGATTCCCACATTGGTGATCAGTGCCCCCAGCCAGTGAAAAAAGTTGAGAATATCCGGGCCGCCAATTCCCGGGAAAAAGTATTTGTTTCCACCCGAAAATCCCACAACTTCGTGGGGAAAGACAGGGCCCAGCACCAGCAGTACGTCGTAATCATCAATTCGCGAATTGATTTGCACGGGGACATCGAGGCTGAGTCTGCCATCGGTAATTTCAGCCGTCTGCTGTGATGTCAGCACACCGAGGGTGGTTAATCGGTCGGGGTTATCCCACTCGTGGTTAAAAAATCGAGTTTGGAAAAAAAGCTTTTCACGTTCTTCGTGTGCGATACCCAACAGCTTGCAGATCTGCTGCTCGGACATCGGGGGATGAGTTCCCAGGGCAATCAGCACATCCAGATTCTGCACCACCGGCCGGAGTCGATCGAATAACGCTCCAAACAGCAGGGGCAGGGGAGCTGTCCGAGTGGCATCCGGGACAATCAGCAAGACTTTCTGATCACGAAAGTCTTCCAGCGGCACTTGCGTATGAAACCACTGGCGCACTTCATCGGCAGACAATGTGGAAAGTGATTCAGCAGCCATGCCATCCACTTCAGAAATGGTCTTGTGTAATTCTGGATTGATATGCCAGTGATTTCGCGAGCCACCAGCATAAGTGTGCAGAGTGTAATCCCTGAAAGTGATTTTGGCGAATCGAGGCTGGAGGATTGTTGGAGGCAAGCCTCTTTCCGGATGGGGGCGTTCTTGAATCGACACGTCGTACAGACCATTTTTCCGTGAAGACCTGCGACTCATCGATCTTCAGTAGTCAATCGCGCTGCTTTTGATTACCGTGGATCGCTGCGCAAACTTTTTCGCCAGTTTTGGTCAGGGCCAGACTGCCGGGATTGTTTTGCGAGCGTATGAACCCATTTTTCACTTAATTGCAGAGACGATTCGGCTGGGGTTAGTCGGTCTGTGGCCTGCCAGTTGGGCGACTGTCACCATCCGATTGATCCAGTGGAGTCAGGGAAGCCTCTATGACATTGTCGGATTTGCTGGAAAGCAAGTTTCGAGGAGATATCCGTTTTCGCGGAGCGGCCTACATTCAAGCGGAACGTGTTGCCATCAACCGCATCACTGAAGATCAGATCTTTGGTGCTGTGCGAGATGGCGTCGAATTCGTGACGCAACTGATGCGGGACGAAGGTCAACTCAAAATGAGTTGTACCTGCATGGCTGGTAAGCCCAATCCCACCGGGCAGGCGTCTTGTAAGCACGTCTGGGCCACGATTCTCCTCGCTGAGAAGCAGGGCGTGATCTCCTCGGGAGTCAAACCCGGTTTTATCCCGGCATTCATTACTGAAGACGAACCACTCGATCTGCCGGATGAAGACTGGCTTGATGACGAACTTGAAGCCACACCTTCGAGAAAACTCTCACTTTCCAAATCAACGGCTGTCGCTGAACGCCCGACACCTGTTTCAGCTCCGGCTCGTGAATGGGAAACGCGTCTTAAAGAATTAAGAACCGCCATGCAGGATGGCACCGGCAGCTATGCTGTTTCTGCCCCCGGCAAAGAGCGCGAAGTCGTTTACGAAGTTGACCCCGCCGCCAGTGAGGAAGCCGAATGTCTGATTCTGCAAACTTCCCAACGGCAACGACGGGCGAGTGGTCAGTGGGGAAAACTGAAACCACTCAAGCTCCGCCCAGGCCGTCTCGAAGAAATTGAAGACGAAGAAGATCGCAGAATTCTGGCTCACCTGGTCGGCGGCACACCTGATCGTTCCAGTACCACCGGGATGATTGGGGAAATGCAGGCTGCCGCATGGCGCTATCGTGTTCCTCACGATCTGACCGAACTCCTTTTGCCGCAGATTTGTGCCACTGGACGAATTCGGTTTACAGATCCTGAAGAGCGGATGACCGAGCCTTTGGTCTGGGATGGTGGGGAACCTTGGGAGTTATGCCTGGCTCTGGAATTTGATCAGGGGCAGGATCTCTGGAAGCTGCGAGGGTTTTTACGCCGCGGGGAAGAATCTCGTGGGCTGGAAACCACACAGATGCTCACACCCGGTGGACTGGTGATCCTCGATCATCGCATCTCGCTGTTCAATGATTTTGGTGCTTATGCCTGGGTGAAGCTCTTAAAATCTGGCCAGCCTCTGGAGGTTCCCGCTGGTGAAGAGCACGATCTGGTCGATCGCCTTCACGATATGCCGGCTTTACCCCGGCTGGAGCTTCCTGACGAATTGAAACTTGAGGAAGTGCGGCTCTCGCCTCAGCCATTGCTGCTGGTTCACTCACCAGGCAAGAGTAAATGGCATCATGAAAGGTTGAAAGCTGACGTGATCTTTGAATACGAAGACGCCACTGTTCGTGGGTCGAGTGTTCAATGGGCGATCGTTCAAAGATCTGCCAGACGATACGTCGTGCGAGACCGCGATCTGGAAGATACCTACTGGTCGGCACTTCAGGATGTGGGTGTGCGCCGATTGATCGATGCCCGCCGCGGGCCCCACGATGTGGAAATTACCGCCCGCGATCTGGGCCCGGCTGTTCGTAAGCTGATCGGTCAAGGCTGGGAAGTTCGCGCTGACGGCAAACAGGTCCGCCAGCCTGGTGAACTCAAATTCCAGGTGAAATCGGGCATTGACTGGTTTGAACTGCACGCCGATATCGATTTTGGTGGCAGTCGAGTCTCATTCCCTGAGTTGCTCTCGGCATTGGCGCGAGGTGACAGCACGGTCTATCTCGACGATGGTTCGCTTGGGATTCTTCCGGAAGAGTGGGTGCATCGCTACGGACTGATGGGTGGCCTGGGTGTCCTCGAAGGCGATCATCTGAAATTTGGTGCCGCTCAGGTTGGGCTGCTCGACGCCTTGCTGTTGGATCAGGGAAGTGTCGATTACGACGCGAAGTTCGCTCAGGTGCGCGAGCGACTGGCAAACTTTAATGGAGTTCAAGCCGCCCGTAAGCCTCAAGGTTTTCAAGGGGAGTTGCGAGGTTATCAGTTAGAGGGTGTGGGCTGGCTGCAGTTTCTCGATGAATTCCAGTTCGGTGGCTGTCTCGCCGACGACATGGGTCTGGGGAAAACGATCCAAATGCTCGCATTTCTCGAAGAGCGGCGCCAGGGCATTCCGGCAAAGAACCGCCTCCCCTCGCTGGTGGTGGTTCCTAAATCGCTGATGTTCAACTGGAAGCAGGAAGCCGAGCGATTTACTCCTCAACTTAAAGTTCTCGAATACTCAGGTCTTGACCGGGCTAAACAGCGAGAAGCGTTCACCAAGTCAGATCTGGTGCTGGCGACTTACGGAACGTTACGCCGGGATATTCACATCCTGAAAGATGTTGATTTCGATTATGTGATTCTCGATGAAGCCCAGGCGATCAAAAACAACACGTCTCAAGTGGCTAAGGCGACTCGATTGTTAAAGTCTGTCCGCCGAGTGGCCTTGAGCGGTACACCGATCGAGAATCATCTCGGTGATTTGTGCTCGATCTTCGATTTTCTCAATCCGGGTATGCTGGGCCGCAGCAGTCTCTTCAAACTGCATGCTGCTGACCCGAATGATCGAGAAACCCGTAAGGTGCTGGCCCATGGTTTGAGGCCCTTTATTCTGCGCCGCACGAAACAGGCTGTGGCCAATGAACTGCCCGATAAAATTGAGCAGACGATCTATTGTGAAATGGGCGAAGAACAGCAGCGTCTCTATGACGAACTGCGCGACCATTTCCGAGATTCTCTCCTCGGTTTGATTGAATCTCAGGGTTTGGCAAAGACCAAAATGCACGTTCTCGAAGCTTTGCTTCGATTGCGACAGGCCTCGTGCCATCCCGCATTGTTGCATAAATCTTCTGACGAAGAGGGAAGTGCCAAGCTCGATGTGCTGATCCCCCATCTTGAGGAGTTGGTTGGGGAAGGGCATAAGACGCTGGTCTTCTCGCAGTTTACCAGCATGCTGGCGATTGTTCGCAAGCATCTGGATCGGGCCGGTATTACTTACGAATACCTCGATGGCCAGACACGCGACCGCAAGGAGTGTGTCGAAAGATTCCAGAACGACAAAGATTGCGGCGTCTTCCTCATCAGTTTGAAGGCAGGTGGGCTGGGGCTGAATCTCACTGCAGCCGACTACGTCTTTATTCTCGATCCGTGGTGGAACCCTGCGGTGGAAACTCAGGCCATTGACCGTGCTCATCGTGTCGGTCAAACCCGGCAGGTCTTTGCCTATCGGCTCATCTGCAAAAATACCGTTGAAGAAAAGATTGCTGAACTGCAGAAGCAGAAACGCGAACTGGCTGATGCGATCCTTGAACAGGACAACTCCGTCATGACCAATCTGACGGCTGATGATCTGCGGATGCTCCTTTCCTGATTGTTGGGTCTTCCTTCGATCTCGCGCCCTGTATGTCGATCATTGCCGCACGACCACCTCGAGTATCAGGCTCCAGGTGGTCGTGCTGAAAATCACCCTGGGCTTGATCGATATGAGTCGATTTTCAAATCTGAAAATGATGATTTTGCTTCAAAGAGAGTGGAAATCTCTCATGACACTCGTAGACTTGTTTGGACAAGTGTCGTTGTCTTTTTCCATTTTTTTGTTGGAATGAACTTCATGATTCTGGCTGTAGACCACGTCAATCAGGTCGAAGCACTCATGTTGATCGTGCTTCTCCAGCTGGTTGTCATGATTGCAGCGGCCAGGTTAGGTGGTTGGCTTTTTCGAAAAGTCGGGCAACCAATAGTCGTGGGTGAAATTGGTGCCGGGCTGATTCTGGGGCCCTCTGTGGTGGGCAGACTCTTTCCCGACTTCATTCCGACATTCTTCCCGGCCAGCGTCACTCCCATCTTTCAGACACTGGGGCAGTTGGGCCTCATTTTCCTGATGTTCCTGATTGGTATGGAGTTTGACTTCAGCCACCTGAAAAAAATGGGCCGAACTGCCGGCATGATTGGTGTGGCCGGGATTGTGCTTCCCTTTGCTGGCGGGCTTGCCTTAGGTCTCTGGATGCATCCCTACGTTGCGATCGATGTTCCGCTTCTGGGTTTTGCACTCTTCATGGCGACCGCCTGCTCTGTGACAGCTATTCCTATTCTGGGCCGGATCATGATTGAGTTCGGCATCAATCGCTCTCGACTGGGAGCACTCACGATCAGTGCCGCCGCCATGGTCGATGCTTTGATCTGGATCATGCTGGCCACAGTGGCAGCGATCGTTCGCGGAAATCTCCAGTGGAGTTCGGTCCTCGGCATGCTCCTGCTGACTTTGGCCCTCGTCGCCATGGTGATCATTGTCGTCAGGCCATTACTGATCCGCTGGATCGAAAAACTGCTTCCGACCGCAGAATCCCGGCTGAATGTGACTTCACTGGCTCTGTGGATTCTGTTGATTTTCGTGATGGCCATGATCACCAACTGGATTGGCATCTTCTCGATTATCGGGCCATTCCTGCTCGGTGCTGTGCTGCACGACCAGCATCGATTTCGCGAAGCCTTTGCCAGCAAAACACAGGATTTCGTTTACAGCCTTCTGCTGCCGGTTTTCTTCACTTATACAGGGTTGAAGACCGATATCGGGACTCTCGATACGCCCTTACTTTGGGTAATGTGTGGCCTCGTCTGCCTCGTCGCGATCAGTGGCAAAATCGTCGGCTGCGGCCTGGCGGCTCGCCTTGGTGGCTTATCCTGGCCAGAAAGCGGGTGTGTGGCCATCATGATGAACACGCGAGCCTTGATGGGGTTAATTGCCATCAATATCGGTCGTGAGATGGGAGTTATTCCCCCCAGCGTCTTCTGCATGCTGATCATTATGGCGGTCGTCACGACGTTTATGACCAGCCCGATTCTGCGACGACTGCTTCCGCATG
>JAIXUU010000166.1 GCA_027483405.1 Planctomyces sp.
AAGCTACGTGAACTTCTCGACAAATACCTTGCCGACGTCGATGCGCAGTTCCCGACGCCGAACCCGAACTTCGACCCCAATCAGCCAGTTGAACCGAAAAAACGTGGTGGGAAGAACAAACCCGGGAAACCCGCAACGAAATGAAAAAGCCCGCTTCAGGGCGATTCCCAGATATGTTTCAGGAGACTGACATGCAAGTTCCCATTAGAGCCGGACTATTGATTCTGGCCATCGGGTTCACGACCTCGATCGTTCAGGCCCACCCCGGCCATTCGCATCGTAAAAGGTCATCACCCGCTGACAATCAAGTGTCAGTCGCCTCAGAACGCACCTGGACGGCCTCAACCGGCGCGTTTCGTGAACAGGGTTCGTTCGTCATGGCGCGGGATGGCCTGGTTCAGATCCGCCGAGACGACGACTCATTGGTTTCGCTCCCCATCGCGCTGCTGCGGAGCGATGATCAAAGTTGGATTGAGCGGCGAATGTCCGAGATTCAGCGTCTCGCTGAGACGAACGGACTCCTGCGAGCGAAATCAGAAGTCAATCTACAACTCGCCCTACCAATGCATCTCCCTCAACCCGATGAAGCGGTTGGATTCTTTCCGCTCGTCACGAACGAGTTCCCGCTTCAACAGGGTGTTCGCCGAAATGTAGATCTGCCAGCCGACTTGCTCCTTGCACAATTGGGAAATCGAAAGCCGGAGAAAATCATGGCACGAGAGCAAGTTCCTGAAATCGCCAAAGCCTTTGAGACGTTCGTGAACCTCAAGGCGATTCAGACTCGCTGGGACGACCGTTTCTTCTACGTCGAATCGAATGGAATGCCGGATCACCAGATGATGGTCGGCATCACGGCCTGGCAGCAGCAGGTACCGCTGCCGCAGAGATACGTCGGCAACAACGCCTGGCAAATCCCGTTGCATCCCATCCCCGCTGAGACCCCTGCCACGGCTAAAAATCGCTTTCTGCGAGGAGCGATTGCCGTCGCTGTCAATGGCATTCCCATCTTCAACCCGCTCAATAATCGGGGCGATGATGCCTACCTGTTCGGGGAGCTTGATGAATTCGGCGGTCACTGCGGGCGGGCAGACGATTATCACTATCACATTGCGCCGGTGCATCTGGAAAAAACGAATGGCAAGGGAAAGCCCATTGCCTATGCCCTGGATGGCTACCCGATCTATGGCTACGAAGAGCCGGACGGCTCACCCGTCAAGAATCTCGATGCTCTCAACGGCCACAAAGACGCCAAGGGAAACTATCACTATCACGCGACGAAGAAGTACCCGTATCTCAATGGCGGATTCTACGGGGTTGTGACCGAACGTGATGGCCAGGTCGATCCGCAACCACGGGCGGAACCGCTTCGTCCGGCACTGCCCCCCTTACGAGATGCGAAAATCACCGGTTTCCAGAAGACCAAGTCCGGCGGTTACACCTTGACCTATGACGTGCGAGGGTCAAAGGGAACCATCAGTTACACCCTGTCGAATGATGGATCAGCGAAGTTCGTGTTCGTCGATACAAATGGCAAGACGACTGAGGAAACTTACTCACCAAGGCAGCGCGGCCCAGGAGGCGGAGAGCGACGACCACCGCCTCAGCCTCGTGATAATCCCCCCCTCCGCAATGGGCAACGCCCGCCCCGAGACGATGGACTTCCGCCTCCTCGTAACGACGAAGGCTTACCAGCAAACCAGGCCACAAGTCGAACCAACGCCCAACTTCCCCAGTTGAAAGTGACCAGTTCCTCAATCGACGCGAACGGTTTCATTTCCGTCGAATGCACCTGTGACGGGAAGCGGGAATCGCCTGCTGTTGCCTGGAAAGACGCGCCCGAGGGAACGAAGTCGTTCGCAGTCAGTCTCTGGCACACAGCTCCGGATCAGGAGAAATCGTACTGGGTCGTCTACAACATCCCCGCGACGACACAGAGCCTCGCTCAAAAGTCGCCCAAAGCAGGAACGGTGGGCGCTAATGATCGCCGTCGCGCCGAATACGACCCGATGTGCTCGAAAGGCCCCGGCGTCAAGACATACCACGTTACGGTCTACGCTCTTTCATCCAGGTTGGATCTGGCTCCGGAAAAAGCGTCACGAGCCGAACTGCTGGCGGCAATCAAGGACATCACGCTGGCCACCGGAACGCTCGACTTCAAATATGAACGGAAGGACGCTCGGTGATGATCATGACGCGATTCCTGACCACGTCCATCCGACAATTTACGATGCGGGTGGCGATACTCTGCTTGACGCTCTGGCTGCCTCTTCACGCCGATTCTTTAGCAGCTGAAAGCCGCCGGCCACCGAACATCATTCTCATCCTGATGGACGACATGGGCTGGCGCGATGTCGGATTCATGGGAAACAAGTTCGTCGAGACGCCTCATATCGATCGTTTGGCCAAGACCGGCTTGGTGTTTACTCAGGCCTACGCCAGCGCCCCCAACTGTGCCCCGACGCGTGCATGTCTGATGTCGGGCCAGTACACGCCCAGGCACGGCATCTACACCGTCGTCGATCCTCGTCAGCCACCCGGTTCGCCCTGGCATAAGTTGCAGGCAGCGGAAAGCAAATCAGAACTCGATACGAACGTCGTCACCATTGCCGAAGCACTGCGCGATGGGGGCTATGCGACCGCCTTCTTCGGCATGTGGAACCTCGGACGCGGTCGCACCGGGCCAGTCACACCAGGCGGTCAGGGTTTCCAGAAAGTCGTCTTTCCAGAAAACCTTGGCTTCGGCAAAGACGAGTATCTCGATGATGACAAGAACTACCTGAGTGATCGGTTGAGCGATGAAGTTCTCAAGTTCGTGGACGAGCATCGCGAGCAGCCATTCTTCGTTTATCTCCCCGATCATGCCATCCATGCACCATTCAACCCCAAGCCGGAGTTACTGGCGAAATACGAGCGAAAGGCGGCAGCGAGCAACGATCGTCGCGACGATCCTGCTTGTGCGGCGACGATCGAGGCCGTCGATCAAAACGTGGGACGAATCATGGATCACCTCAAACGGTTAAAGCTGTCCGATAACACAGTCGTGATCTTTACCTCAGACAATGGCGGCACCCAGCAATACACACCGCCGCTACGAGGTGGCAAAGGCGAACTCTATGAAGGTGGCATTCGCGTCCCGCTGGTCGTCGCCGGATCAGGAGTCAAGAAACTCGGCAGCAGATGCGACGTGCCGGTGTCGAGCATTGATTTCTATCCGACGCTGCTCGAACTGGCGAGTATCAAGCCGGCTGAAGGACAAGTGCTTGACGGCGTCAGTCTCGCCCCACTTCTGCAAGGCGATGCAACTCTCGACCGTGAGCGACTCTTCTGGCACTTCCCGTGCTATGTCGGCAAAGCGACTCCGTCGAGTGCCATGCGAGAAGGGGATTTCAAGCTGATTGAGTTCTTTGAAGAGGGGGGACGCGTCGAACTCTTCAATCTGAAAAACGATCCAAACGAGGAGAAAAACCTTGCCGCTGTAATGCCCGATAAGGCCGCCGCACTCGCGAAGACGCTACGGGCCTGGCAAAAGAAAACCAACGCATCCATGCCGCCTGGTCCCAACCCCAGCTACGACCCCGAAGCCGAACGCCCGCGCGGCAATCAGGGCGGCGGTGGGCCCGACAAGCCGAAGAGAGGTCGGCAAAAGCCGTGAAGAGCTCCCAACTGCCGACACCAAGCCATTTCAATCCGCGAGTTGGGTAGGAGTCACAATCGACGACTGGGCAAACAGGCAACGGACAGCGATGTTTCTCACAACTACGCTGATTGAATGCCGAAGGAAAA
>JAIXUU010000374.1 GCA_027483405.1 Planctomyces sp.
CATCCTTGGCCATTCGAGTTTTGGCCGTTCTTCAGCAGGACAGTAAATTGACTGCCGGAGCCCACCTGACTGGTGACGCGGATACTTCCCCCAAAGACCTGGCAAAGGTGCTTCACAATCGAAAGTCCCAATCCGGTACCGCCGACCTCGCGGGAGCGGGCTTTATCGACCCGGTAGAATCGCTCAAAAATTCTGGCCTGATGCTCGCGAGGAATCCCGACACCGGTATCTTCTACATCGATTCTTGACCACTCACCGTCCCGTCTCCAGCGGACTGTGACCTGGCCGCCAGCAGGAGTGTAGTTCAATGCATTGTCGAGCAGGTTGTCGATAATCGTCTGGAAACCATCACTGTCGGCAATGACTTCCATCTCTTCATTCGGAGCGACCGAGATCAGTTCAATCTGCTTGCTCTTGGCCACACCCTGATGTTCGTCGATGCTTTTTTGCAGGATGTAAGTGGCGTTAACTGGTTCAAGCTCGAAGGCCTGTTCAATCGAATCCAGCCGGGCGAGGGCAATCAGATCGGCAATCAGCTTGTTGAGCCGTTCGGCCTGTTCCTCAATTCTCTGCAGGAAAGTCCGGCAGGTCTCTTCATCTTCCATTGCGCCATTGAGCAAGGTTTCTGCATAAGCACTGATGGAAGTGAGTGGGGTCTTCAGTTCATGAGAAACATTGGAGACAAACTCTCGTCGCAGATTTTCAAGACGCCTGAGATCTGTGACGTCATGAAGAACCAATACCGCACCGGTTGCCGGTTCGCCGGGCAAGGGGGAGGCCACCATGGCCAACGTTCGCTGTGTGCGTGCGACGTCGAACTCGACCTTCTCTGAGGGTTGACCACTGAGTGCCGCTTGAACGATTTTTTGTACTTGCGGATGTCTGACGGCTTCCCAGATCGGCCGGCGCATAAAGCTTTGCGGCTGAACGTCCAACAGTTGGAACACCGTATCGTTGGCAAAAAGAATCTGCTCTGAGCGGTCAACAGCAATGACACCTTCAATCATCGAGCGGAGGACCGTCGCCAGTTGTTCATGTTTTTCTTCGAGTTCCTGGCTTTGTTTCTCGAGTTCACTGAATCGCTGGGCCAGCTGCCGATCCATGTTTCTTAGGGTGCGGGCCAAAGTACCGATTTCGTTCTGGCTATCGAAATTCAATCCCTTGGGCGATTCTCCCAAGGCCATCTGTTCGGCAGCGTGGGTCAGTCGATCCAGTGGTTGAATGATTCGGGCGACCATGACGTATGTCACAATCAATCCGATCAGCACCAGTGTAAACGCTGTGGCCCACAATCGAGCCGAGATCCAGGAAAGGTTTTCTGTCACGCTGTCTAGCGGGGTCGTCATGCGGAGAATAAGTGTCTCACCATGGGCCTCGAATTCGATCGCATAAAACTGAAACAGGGCATTCGCGTTCGGCCGCCGTGAAGCTCCAATGCGATGAGCAAGCGCATCTGCCAGTTCCGGTTCGGCATCGGCCTTCTGTCGAGCTTGATCCAACGTCAAAACTTCGAATCTTGTTTCCGAAGTGGCGTTGATGGTTCGCAGAAAATCCCATCGGTCAGCGGCAGGAATTTTTCGAAGTTGTGGTAAAAGGATTTGTGCATTGTCGATCTGCCGGGCTTCCACTTGCGGATATGCCAGATCGCGATAACCCGCAGTGAGTGTTAAGGCAAATGCGAATGCCGTGCAGAGCGTCAAACCCGCATAGATCGCGAAAATTCTCCAGAAGAGTTGCGATGTCAGCATGCGGTCATCCGTCTCAAAGACACTTCCGTGGTTCTTTCAATGCTCGTCAAACGGGTATCAGGAGTGACGACAATTCCAACGTCGCCGGGAGATTTCACTCACGACATCGCGCAACCCTGCCTGTGCTGATTCTGCACAGATGATAGGGCAACAATCAACGCCAGACGACTGGGGAAGCGTAGACCATGAGATTTTGATGAGCGCTTCGCGAAGAATCAGCCAATTCGGGTCGCCAGGAGACCATCGTCAGAACGACTTGATCTGGTGGATGATCCAGGGGGCTTACTGAGGTCAAGACAACCGATTAAGGCGATGGCTAAAGAAGGCCCGGGGAATTCAATGGGACTATAAAGATCTCATTCGCCATAAAGGTCATTTGAATAGGCTGCAATAGTCATGATCTACGCAAATGCCTGGAGACCGATTTGATGCTTCAAGCAGCCCGATGGGTGCTGATCTCAAGGTTAACGAGTGAAAATGGATTGTCGCTGGTAACCATTTTCCTGCGACTGAACCGATGTGTCCACGGGTTTCACGGCAATAAATGTTTCATGAACTGCGGAACCAATCTTATTGAGTTTTGTCTGCAGTAGATCAAGAAATTCGTGTAGGCCCTGCTGAATCACATCGTCCACCGTGGTATAGGCCAGTTCGGATCGCAGTTGGCCGACGCGCTGTTCTGCGGAGTTGCGGAATGTATCCATTGGCGTACCCGAAATTGCATGCAAGGCATGTTCGACACCGGTGACCGAATAATTGATCGCCCGCGGGAAATGGCGATCCAGAATCAGGAATTGAGCGACTTTCGATGGCGTGATCGCATGGAATTGTTTCGAGTACATTTCCATCGCACTGACAGATCTCAAGACCGCTTGCCACTGCAGGTCATCTGTGGGTGAGCCCACATCATGGACTGTCGGCAACAGGAGGTAATACTTCACGTCCAGAATTCGAGAAGTTTTGTCGGCACGCTCAAGCAAACGCCCCAACCGACTGAAGTTCCATCCTTCCCCTCGGGACATCGTGGCATCGGTGATTCCTTTGAAAAGATGCGAAGCCTGCTTGATCTCCTGGAAAAAATCGAGAGGAGACGCCTTGATGCGATCGTTTGCCGAAGCTTCCCGCACCATGTAGTAGAACAGATTCAACTGCTCCCACATCTCGCTGGAGATCGTCTCACGAACAGAGCGGGCATTCTCTCGGGCAAATTTGACGCACGAACGGATCGAGCCGGGATAGTCCTGGTCGAAGGCGAGAAACTCAATCACGCTGCTCTGATTCGCATCGCCATACTTCTCACGAAAGTACTCATGGTCACCTGTCGTATAGACCAGTGGCGCCCACGCATTCTGATGAGACTGCGGCAAGTCGAGCATTAGGTTAAATGTCACGTCCATGAATCGTGCCAGATTCTCAGCACGTTCAATGTATCGACTCATCCAATAGATCGCGTCGGCAACACGGCTGAGCATTCCAGTTCTTCCGGCAAGCGTTCAAGTTGTAAAACAGGCTCTGAGAATACTAAAGGTGGGTCTGATCGTTTCCCGAGTAGGTCATGGCGACCCTGAATCTGCCCTTAAGGGGTCGCTGATTGTGGTGTCAGTTGTTCCTGATTGGTGGCGATGACCCATGTATCTTTACTTCCACCTCCTTGAGAAGAGTTTACGACGAGTGAGCCTTTTCTTAAGGCCACGCGGGTCAGTCCGCCAGGAAGGACGAAAATCTCTTTACCATAGAGGATGTAAGGCCTGAGATCGACATGCCGACCCTCGAAATGATCTCCACAGATTGTTGGTACTCTCGAAAGCGAGAGTGTCGGCTGCGCAATATAGTTCCGCGGATTGGCTTTAATCAGTTCAGCGAATTGAGCCTGCTGCTCTTTGGTTGAATGGGGCCCCACCAGCATGCCATATCCTCCCGATTCATTGGCCGCCTTGACAACCAGCTCATCCAGATGATCGAGGACATAGGCTCTCTCATCTTGGTTTTCGCAAATATAGGTGGGGACGTTCGGAATGATCGCCTCTTCATTGAGGTAGTACTTGATAATCTTCGGGACATATGCATAGATGACTTTGTCATCGGCCACTCCAGTGCCCGGTGCATTAGCCAGCGCCACCCGCCCTGCACGATAAACATTCATCAGCCCTTCCACGCCGAGCATGGAATCAGCCCGGAAGGCTTTCGGATCAAGAAAATCGTCATCAATGCGACGGTAGATCACATCAAC
>JAIXUU010000270.1 GCA_027483405.1 Planctomyces sp.
AAGAAAGCGATTACCCGTTTTCCAGGGTGAGTGGCTTGGATGTGGGCGATGTCTGTGGGGATTTTTTTTGAACTCGGCGGCTGCGGCCGGGTCGTGACCGCGATGGCGGGGACGTGGCACGAGCGGTGCGTATCCGAGTTCATGCAGCAGGTTGTAGACTGTGGAAAGCGCCAGGCGTTTGCCAAAGCGGGATTCGATGAAGTTCCTGAAATCGATCCCCCGCAGAGAACAGGGATCGTCGGCCTGGGGTCCGTCCTCGATCCGCTGGGCAAGCAGCGCCTGCTGTTCGGCGTTGAGGATCTCTTGACGACCATGTCCGGGGCGATCTTCCAGTCCGGGAAGTCCTTGGGCGTTGTAGCGTCCGACCCACTCTTGAACAGAGCGTCGGGACATGCCGCACTCCAGGGCGATTTGCGAAGCTGTGCCTCCCAGGGCGGCCTGTCGGACGATCCGGATCCTGTTGGCGACACTCGCGCGGCGTTCGCGTCGGAGCAGCATTTGAAGTTCGTCCGGTGTGTGATGCTTCTCGACCTTCATCCCCAGCCTCCTGCCAAAATGACGGAAAGAATCTGGAAAATCACACTGCGCAAATCCCGTGCCGGGAGCGCAGTTATTTGTTGGAATGCGTATAATCAGGGGGCAATTGGCGTAAGCGTCCCAGCAAGGCAAATGTCCGTTCTACAATCCATCGACGAGGCAGCAGCACAAAGCCTTTCTTCGCCTGGATATGCTTAACCACTTGCAGTTGAATCCCATTCTCAGTCCCGTCGTTTCGTGGCTGATCTCCCGTGTAACCCTGATCAACATAGGCCACAGTGACATGCTCATGAGTCACTTCCCGGACGATTCGATGTCTTTAATATTAAAGGAATCCGGTCAGCCTTGGATCGAACAACACATCCTAGAGCCTATGGATATTCAGAACGGCTTTGTGAGTAGGGATGCGAGCCAGAGGAAGCCGGCGAAGTTCGCGGCTTTCTTATCATAACGGGTGGCGATGCGGCGAAAGCGTTTCAGGGCCCCGAAGAACCTATCGATCACGTTCCGATGCCGGTAGCGCTCCTTGACTCAACGCTTCCTCATCTTCAGGTACCCCTCGGCTTGATGCAGGCTTTTGCCGATATCCGCTTGATACGCTGTCGGATCGAATCAATATCGCAGGCCGCGTCTGTCAATACATGATTCGCATATACATCTTCCGGAAATTTCTCAGCTACGAGGGTTAGCCGGTCTATCCCAGTGTCAGAATCAAAGCCAACAATCGTCCGCGGTAATCCATAGCCGCATACACTTTCGTGGTCACTCCGCCACGGCTACACCGCAGGCAGAAACGCTCATCGCGTCTCGACTTTTTTCCCGGCCTGACGGCGCTCTATCGCAGCAATGGGATGAGCTTTCATCGTGATCGAGTCGATCTGGACTTCTTTCAGTTCAACATCTTGCAGAGCCTGGGCAATATTCTAAGTTTTGAGTACGAAAATCACTCCCTTGACCAAGGGGCGATTGTCGGCAGTCGTATGATCGGGATCACCGACTTTGCCGGGAAAGAGCACGTTAATTCGATTCCAATGCTCATCCGAAAGTGCGTGTTGTTCGAGCATAGCCCTTATTCCTTACATAAATTTATTCTCGCAGAATCAGCTCGTCACTTGCAAGATCGAATGTCTACACGCCGGAGCCGCCTAAACAACACTGCTGTGGCTAAGACTACTCCTCATCTGCGAAGATTTCGGAGATTGTGACTCGGCGAAAGCCTTCGATTGTTTCAGTTGCACGTTGGCTGGCCAGTCGGAATGTGCGGCTTTGCAAGGGAGGGCGTCCACGTTGCCAGTCATAGAGAAAGATTTGCTCAAAATATTTGGCGGCAGATGTATTTTCGAAGATCAGTGTGGCGTCGCGATTACGGCGGACGCCATCGTCCGACCAGTTGTGGCTGCCGACGGCGACTTTGCGTCCATCGACGATTACACCTTTTGTGTGGGTTCGCGATAAGATGCGGAAACAACCGGTGTCGAATCCATCTGCTTTCAACGCCGCGAGCATCTCGTAAACATCGTTGTCTCTCAAGATGATTTTGACTTCCACACCCGCATCAATGCGTTCCTTGACGGCATCGAGCAGTTCACGGAATCCCTCAGAGATGTTCTGTTTGACCTTGATGTACTGATTCTGAATGTAGAGTTTTTTCTGAGCACTCTTGACGAGAGCCGTCATCTCTTTGAGGAAGTTATCAGGGGTCAGCACAGGAGTGACTTTGAGTCGTGCTGTCAGTGTCTCGGTTTCGAACAACTTGACTTCATCGACGGCGCGATCATCGTCTTCCTCCTGAACAAAAAAGTCAGGCAAAGAGGGCAATTCAATCTGCTCGCCACGGGTACTCTCCTGAAGAGGAAGGGCTGCTTCAAAGTCGTGACTCAGGTGCCGATGAAAGATATCTGCGAGTCCTTCTTCTTCGATCACGACATGCCATTCACGGTTATGGTGGCGGTAGGCCTCACGCAAGTTCGTCTCATAGATCGCGTCGGGTGGCTGGTTGGAGGACTGCCAGTTTCCGCTGGAAAGCCAAAATGCCGATCGGTCTCGGACCACCACCTTGATGTGATAGGCGCTGGGGAATATCGAACCGGTGACTCGGCCGCTGCTCTTGACCCCCGCCCAGCAGAATTCAAAATTTTCTCCGAAACGACGTTTCAATGCGTCACGGATTTCTTCTTCGTTTATGTCATTTTCCTTACCTTGTAAGTGGACGTTTGGGCCGAGAATGAGTTTCACTCGTGTCTCTTTTGACAGTCTGGTCAGACAACTGAGCACGTGCTTGGCTGAGAAGTCATACATCCCGATCACTAGTTCTTCTTGTGTTCCCGATAAGAACTCTTCAAGGACAGGAAACCCTCGCTCAGGAGAGACACAAAACGTTGCGGTCATTTTGCGATGGACTTGTTTGAGCTCAACATTGTCAGGCCCTTCATAGTCAACGGTGATCTTCCCTCGTGCCTCGACGAGGTCTGGGGTGATGTTTGTGGATGAGCCTGGCATTAGCCAATCTTCTTCGGCGGGCAGGTATTCGGCCCAGGCCCGATCTTTCCTTCGTAGTAACTGACGTGGAGATGCTGGAACACGGACGACTGGCAGGCCCTCGAAGGTGGATTCGAGGTCGGGTTTCGTGCCCGGTTCAATGAACGCGAGAACCGCAGGCTGGTCGGTGAAGTTGTCGTTTTGGATCTCGTAGCCAAGAGTCAGTTTGACCACTCCAGTCCCTTCCAGCGCTCTCATGCGCTCGTCCAAGGCTGCTTGGAGTTCTTTCGCATTGGATGCAGTCCAGTTCAAGTCAGGGTCGGCGAAATCTGGGCCTTCGCTTTGCTGGTTTGGCTTCGCAGAAAGTGGCGAGTTGAAGGTTGCGAGATAATAGCTGACCTTTTCCAAAAATAGCCTCGTCCGGGGATCGCCATAATGTTGATATGCCCCCCAGGTCTGCATAGATCCTCGGCTTCCATCTAGGAGCTTAAGCCGAGCCTCTTTGATGGCCCCGCCCATGCTCATCAAATTGTCTGAATCCTTTGGCTTGAGCATACCAAAGAGACATCGGTAAACCTCCAACGCAAAGACTCGTGCAGCGTAGTCGTTGATCCTCCAGCCCGTGCAGATGAAATTCGCGACCCCTTTCTGGAAGAACGCTTCCGCAAACGAGGGTGGCAGCATTGCGTTACGCTGGTCGAGACGGTCGGGCGTGACGCCGGATTCGCAGGCATTCGAGAACACAAACCTCGGGAATCGATCCAGACCATCAAGAGCACCGGCACTGACGACCAGATCTTTGCCAAAGATCCAACCCGACTTTCTCGGTTCGTTCTCCACAAACTGACAATGACCTGCAAAGTGCAGAATGTCGAATTCGGAGGAATGCAACTTCGCCATGACTTCCGAAATATTGGCTTCCCGTGGTCCGATGAGCGTCTCAAGTTCAATCCGGGTTTTGCTGACCTGATTGAAAGCGGAAATCAGTTTCTTGATCTGGAACGCTTCCTCTCTGGCCCCTTTGAGCGGCATGTGATCGGCAGGATCGGCGATCACGAGCATGCGTAACGTGCGTTTGTTGTCGAGCACAGGCTCCATGACTGGTGCATAGACAGTCTCAAATTGTCGTGAAACTGTGGCTTTGAATGCCAGAAAACGAGACTTCGCTGCATCGACTGCTTTTGCCAGATCTTCACGACTGCTTTGCTTGCTGAAGTCGTCGAAGAAGTCACTGAGTCGTTGGGAGAGCATTTCCCAGTGAACTCGAGCAGTTTTCGTATTGACCTGAAAGATCACGGAACTCGATCCAAAGATCAGCTGCCGGAAGTCTCTAGGAACGATGGTCCCTGTCAAGGCATCTCCCCGATACGCCTGCTCTTTCAGGTCCGGGGCAGCTGGCATCTGGTTGTTGAGTTGATCAATGAACGTATCATCGAGGTTAATGGTTCGCACCGGGATCGAAGCATTCGATGATTGCGCCGAGAATTGGTAGATCCCATTGTTGTAAGTCACTGAGATCCTGGTCGACTCATCGCGCTCATTCAAAGTTGCATTGGCTTCCGATTGCTTTTCAGAATCCGAAGTTGAGGGCTCAATGATGAATCGGAACCGTGTCCCCTCGTGCTCGCACTCAAGCGTAGTCGTGTCGCAGAGATTTTCGATCGCTGCTCTAATCTCCTGAAAACGCTTGTGATAGTACTCTGCGAATGTCACTGTCAGTATAGGCAAGTTTGAAGTGGAGTTCTTCTGAATGCCCGAATCGCGTATGGCCAACCCGATGCCCCTCATCCACGAGATCATCGAATCTTGATCACCGGACTTGCTGCTGCGGTGGCCAATCATGACTGTCCGCAGGTGTTTCCGTTTCAGCGATGTGATCGACCAGATGAGTTGACGCACCATTACGGTCAATTCAGGTGCATAAAACCGCCCTGGTAAACCCATACCAGTGATGACGATTTCCGCATAATCTCCCGGGTTGGGAACATAAAACAAGCTACCGAGCTGACCTTGAAAAACACGTCGTTTGAGGGCAAGGCTTAAGAAGGTTTGTTCTGAAGGCATGCCCATCAGGGATGAGAGGTGTTTGTCGAGTGCTTCCCCCGCGCCTGCCAGTTCAGCCCCTTGTTGTAAGCCGACGGCGATGACATCTACTTTGGGCAGATTCTCAGCTGAACAGAAACTCTCGACTTTCTCGTGAATGAGACGAATCAACACGACCGGCGCTGGTTCGAACGGCTCTGTAAGGTCGGACGAATATGGTTTTTTCTCCATCGTGATGATGGGTGCGCTGGACCCAGTTGTTTGACGCGTGTTCCGCAGGTCCATCATGCCACCGGTGAGTGCGGTCATCGTGACCGGGTCAGTTTCCCACTCGATCTCATCATAATCTGGATTGATGATCCTTTCTTTCACTGTTGCACTGCGAGATCGATTGATCTCCCTTCGACTGATCTGTGCTGCTAGCTGAACTTCCATCAGTTTGCGACGTTCGTCAAACTCTTCGTGCGCATCATCTAAGTCGAGATTTCTCACTCCACCTCGTGTGGACGATGGTGGTGTGATGTACGCCTCAACTTCAGATTGTGACATCGCCTCCAGGGACAACTGGCGATCATTTCTTGTCAGTAACTGCTCGATGGCGTCGAGTACCTGATCGTTTTCTGGCAGTTTTCCATGGGTCTCGACCACTCGATAGGTCTTAACGCCACGCAGCAGTCCGAGTCGATGAGGCACGGTATCGTCGCCGTCGCGATTGATGAAGTATTTCTCTTCCGACATTTTGCCTTGAAAACCCACGATCGTTGGTTGCTGATCTCCAGCGATATAGACCGTGTTCGCGCTCAGAGCGTATCTGAGTTCATCCGATTCCAACGCCTCCTGAAATTGCTCGGTGGCTTTCAGGTGCCTTGTTGATGGTCCCACTGACCCATAGCTATTGGGATCGTACATGATCGATTCAGTGGCATGTGATCTGGCTGGCATCAGATCGTGAACACCTGGGAAGGAGCGGATGACCGTTAGGACGTTGCGTTCGACTTCGCTCCGGTCGCGAAGATCGATGCCTCCAATCGGCTCGGTTAGTCCGTCGACAAGGGTCTTCACGCTGAGGTTCTTGCCGGCGAATATTTGAGGGGCGTTGTAGGAACCCCTGTTGGGAGTACCGAGCATGATGAACCGTCCACCGTAGAGCGGATCTCGGTTGGAATCGCCCTTGATCTGAGCCAGCGCGACACGAGCAACCAAGCCTCCCATCGAATGTGCAATCAAATGGACACGGCTTCCTGGAGAGGATTGCTTCAGCAAAGCTGCAAGAAGCTTACCATTCTGCGTGACTGACAATCGCCAATCATACGGGAAAGTCTGAACATCCCACCCCGAACATAGCAGTCGCAAAGACATTTTGGTGTAGAGAGGCAGTAAGCCGGACGCTGAGATATCGCGACCAGAGTTGTGCCTCGCCAACCCCGAGTCGTTCAGCCTCAGCCAGTCAAATCCACCTAGAAACAAACGCAGCTGATGAATCCACACGAGACGACGTGGATCAACTAGTGACAGTTCACTCCCCATAATGCCCGGAAGGATAATGACACGATCTCGATCACGTCGCACGTTGCCAGATTGAGCAGAGGAGCCACTCCAGGAGAAGCCGCCTCGATCATCAGACGCTTGAAGATCGATCGAAGAGACAACCGAGGAGGCCAGTTCGCTCAGTTCTACGAACCGTTGGTCTCCCAGATATTCCCGCAACCAGAGTTCGCGTTGCTGGTTCGCTTCCGCGAGGATTTTAGCCAATTGAGTCGGTGTTGCGCGCACTACCTGATTCAGAAAGCTGTTCTTGGCACCCATGGTAGACCCTTGACATAAAATGCCACATTGACGATACGGCATAACACCACTGCAACAGAATCTACTGTGACTGACGATAGAAAATCTGGGCGATTCGTACAAAGTTAACAAAGTTCTATTTCATGTACTTGTCCAATTCTCAATTTCGACGGTAGGGTCTGGTGAAGCGATAGGTCAGACCACACTCTCTCACGTCGTCAAGCCATGCTGTGGCAGTATCATTCCCGATGCCGTTGCTAATCATGACATCATAGAGTTTTAGATATTCTTCTCGTATTGTGGTTGCAAATGTGATCGGGTCGTCTGAACCGATACAAATGCTGAGACGAGGTGGGTCATCTGGTTTCGGATAGATCGGTCGAAGTCTCCACAACGGGTGTCGTTCCAGGTCGGAAAGATTGCCAATCAAGAGGTTGGATGAAGGGTTGACTTCGACCGCGATGCCGATAGCTGCTAACCGTTTGCGGACAAGATTTTGGAGCAAGTAGAGAAGGTCGCCCTCCTGAGAGGTATCGACCCACATCAATTTACGCGCTTGTTGGAAAAAGTTGGGGTCACGCAGAAAACGCTCACTTAACGAGTTCGACGGATCGTCAATATACCGAGAAGTTGGATCATCCGCCCAATGGCGCAGGTGGCGATCTAGTAGCTCTGAAGGTTCTAATAAAGTCGAACGTAAGTGAAGTGCTTCCTCACGATCTCGACATTTGAGTTCCTTCAAGATTGCATCGATTTGATGACTAATGCGTTTGGCGAATCGTCCTAGTTGACCGCTTGCATCTTTCAAGCACTTGTCCTGTGCCCAGAGGAGATCGAGCATTCGGTCTTCCAGACTCATTGGAACTCGCCCAGTGGCCTGAGACCAACTGAAAGGTTCGATTCCTACTGAAATGCCATGGCCAATACGATCACCAGGGCGGAGCGCGAGAAGATCGACAGCTTCATCGACGTTTCTCAGGCCTGTCATCAAATGAACGAAGTCTTCGCCCGCATGAGCGGTCGCTCGCATAGTTCCGTTGATACCCACACGCTTCAATGAATGATCAGCCAATTCGCGAATAGCACGAAACTGGGAAGCGATGGCCCAATTGGGGACTCCAAGTTCGTCTGTGCAAATATCAAGCCCACAAATGAGTTCGAGAATCTCAGGATTGTGATAGATATAGGCGTATAGCGGACAGAAGTCTCCGGTAACATCAAAACCGATGTTCCGTTTCGCTTGACTCTCTCCTGGACGTTGGTGGTAAGAATCAATGCGAACAGCTTCTTCCAAATAATGTTGATAACGAAATCGTCGCTGTGAGGGATGGGAATGAGTTTTTCTCCAGTACGGATTTGGATAGCCCCCCTTTATGCCACGATTTTTGATGAAGTGCAGCACAGTTCCAAAATGGAGATCAGCGTCCTCACCGCGACTGGCGGATGACCGCAGGTTCAATTTCCTTAGAAACTCCTGAAGATGTTGCTGAAGGACTCTGATTTCACTGAAAGTTTTCGGCGGAGCCGTTCTGAGTTCAAGTGATTTGAGTCCCTTTTCCCATCCACTAACCGAGAGAGCGTTTCGGAATGAAGTCTGGTAATCCAAGTTCGTTTTGGTCGGGCGAAGACGATCGAAAAAGCGAATGAACCATTGCAATCCAGGGATCTGGGGACGTTGGGTTACGTGACGATAGAACAAACAACGGACACGAACATATTGCCAGAATAGGAGACGAAACTGTGCCAGTGCAGGAGATTCATTCTCACCATCAACGGGAAGCCTCTTTTCCAGAAGAGTCATTCGTCGCATGAGTTCGCCATCTGGCAACACATCGATTTTATCCTGGGTTGACTTCTGTTGAATCAGCTTTAAAAGAGGGTCACGTTCCTCCAGCTCATCAGTTGGACTGAGCCCGTCAAAGGTCTGTCTGAATAACTCCGCTGCTGCGGCTTTCATCTCGGCCAAAACGATCTGACGTCGGGAGGTATTTCGTGTTTGCATCTCATGGGGCAACCGTCCCGCCAGCAGGAGCCGTATGGCATGATTCAGACCATCTTCGATGATGTCCCGTTTTGATGCTTCTAGATCTTTGAGAATAGCTTGTACTGCCTGTCGAATTGACGGCTGACGTTGAGACTGGAACATCAATCCTTCTGCTAGAACGTACCTGCCTAACGCGGCAGCCAAGATCCAATGCGTAAAATCTTGGCCTTCATTGAAATTTGCTGCGGGACTAAGGAAGTCGTCTTCCAGCAAATCATGAGCTCTACCCATAAGGACTGCCCACGATTGAGTGAATTTCGCGACGGCACCGACATGGGCATGAGACTCCGCATAACCGCAGTCTCGTAACAGCGTATCGAGGTGAGATGGAAGCTCCATCGTCAACGAAACCGAGAACTCCTGTTGGCTTAAATGCGGATGCGTGGCCAAAAGGTATTCAGGCGGCATTGATAAGACTGCCCACTGCCAAGCCAGTCTCGCGGATGCTCGATCATCAACAAGGGATCTTCCATCTCGGAAGGCTGCGACAGGAGATTTAGGAGAAACATAGCTTCCACGTATATCAATTCTGTCGCTGACAAATCTTTCCAGAATCTTCGAGAGGTGAACCTCTTGAATACCTTTGGGTGAAAACCATGTGAAGTCTCTAATGGCCGTGACTTCTTCAAGTGATGTGCCATTGCATTGAGAAAGGATGTAGCGTTCAGCTGCCCGCCACAATCTGCCTGAGGCTGTCGGACCATTGCCGCCATACAAGCTTAATGGCAATCCGGAGCAACGATTCTCCAAAGCTTCAACCGAAGCAAACGGAAATGCAAGCATTTCCGCGATGATTAGATCTGTTGGGTGAGTCGAATGTCTAAGACCGAACATGGGATCACCATGAGAGTATGTGCCACATTTCATCAAAAAGATTGTCGTTCTACTTGGCCGCTTTCTTCGCTGTGGACTTCACGAGAGTTGCCGTCTTGGCAACCCGTTTGCCAGGGAAGACTTTTTTTGCTGCTGCTTTCTTCGGTGCTAGCTTCTTGGGAGAAGTGCCTGATGCGATTTGGTCAAACTTTGATTCTTTCTGTTCATCCGTAACTGCTGAAGACGCCTCCTGTTCCATGCTCAATTGCACTCTTCGTGAGGCGCGCTCTTTCCAATCGAGTCGATTGCGACTAGCTTCTCTTTGAATTGCATCGTCACTGACGTAAATACCCCAGTTTTCTAGTAGTTGAGTCTTGGGTACAAATCTTCTTAGCTCTGTGGCAATGTGTCGCATGCGAGACCTCAAAAGATCAACATAAATACTCGCCGTTCTCTGGGTCAATCTGTCTCGATTTCTATTCCATAAGTAGTTTAAATTAGGGTAGTCTTTAGGAAATCTTTCAAAATCCCGATAGATGAATGAGGGATTAGATTCAGGGTTCATGCCAGAGATTGGGTGGAACATAATTAACAAATCGGATGCCCATCGTTCCATGTCAATGGTGTCTCTTCTAATCTGTACTTTTCTTCTTCTTCGCTCATATCTGGTCGGCAGAACAGCATTCAAGAGAGCGAATAAGTCTTGCCAATTTCTTCGCTTAATATTAGGAACTCCGTTATTTGAGTCGTTTATTAAAGTTGCCGTTCCAATGGAAATCCAGGCGAAAATTTCGTCAGCGAAGCTAAGTTTTTCGCCATCATCAATAGATTGAGCGGAAAGCATCTTGAGTGCTGCAAACCAGCTATGTCGAAAGCGATCGAGTTGGAAAAATGATCTGAAAGGCGGCAAAGGCCATTTGAATTGATAATTTCTTGTGTCATCAAGACTCCATATTGTTGAGCCCATCTCCCCCTGAAGCTCGGTCAGACGGAACCAGTCCTGAATCTCCAAGCGGTGTGGGTCGTCGAGCGGGCCATAGAAGGTCAAATCGTAGAGCAAGGACAGACCGCCAAAACTGCGTTCGGATAACGCCGTCCGCTCGCCTTTGTCGGATACCAATTCTGCCTTGAAGGCGGGTGAACGCTTGCCTGGGAACAAGACTGTCAAAGAACCTTCTTCGATTTCACTTGATAGAAACTTGCTGTAGCCGATTGAACTTGAACTGCCAAGAACAATGTGTGACTCCTGAGGCGATCTCAAGGAAAGCTCAAGGCGATACGGTGACAAACTCCAAGCTTTCATCACCTGATTTAGAAATGACTTCCGTACGAAATCTCGCTCATCGTTGCCGAAACTAGGTTCTTCCATCAAACTATCATAAACGTGCTGTTTCAGTTCGGACAAGAAGCGGCTGCGCATCATTCGATCTTGAACGCTTCTATCTGGATCAGATTCGCTTTCATAACGAATTTCTTTTTTCCTCTCCGTTGATAGAGGAATTGCGGAATCTTCCAGGAAACGCTGGATTGTCAGCCAAAGATCAAAGGTCTGTCGAAGCGTACCACCAAATAGCATCAGGCCGCTATAGAGAACATAGTTGTTGTCGAGGTCTTCGAAACTATTGACAGATCGCTCTGATGGCAATTTGAGGTCAGCTTTAGAGCCGAACACACGAAGTGGTGTTGTCAGCAAATAGCGAAGCAGGCTCTGTTCTGAAGGTTTCGTTGCCGTCAATTCCAAATGAAGATCATCGTCCAGTGCTGGCAGGTGACCGAATATGTTAAGCGGTATACGACCGATCATTTCTTGCAGTGTGAAATCATGATCGCCAGCACGGAAATTGAGTCCTTGGTAGATCCAAACCGGTTCCAGTATGAAGCGCTGAGAGGGTGGTAACATCTTGCGCATCGCTTGTGCTGTCAGGCCGCCAGCGACTTCTGCGATCTTAGTTTCACGGATGGAAGAGGAGGAAAAGTAGTTGTCGTTCACCCGTGAGAATTCTCTGCTATACTGCAGATTCAGAACAATATCTACGACATCGAGATCCCCCAGCACCAGCGTGAATAATCTCGGTGTGGAGATCATTCGAAGTGTCGTTAATACTTTGGTGCAGGTTGTGGGATTCAAATCAAAATCATCCAAGGGAAGAATAAAAATGGGAGTCTCTGTCAAACCTCTTTTTTTACTAATCGTTTCTGCCAAACCATTGAGAGCTTTGGTTAAGCGTTGGTTGAGTTCGAGTCTGGACCGCTCCACAGACATTATTTCAGATGAGTAAGAATCTAATGTGAGAGCGGATTTGCGGTTTTCCAAGTTTCCACACCACACTTGACTGAGAGAATGATTGAGGTCCTTGAGTTTGCGTATAGCTGGAGATTCTCGTTCAGAGTCGAATTCATGATCCGAATTGCAAACATCATGGTTTTCATTCGAGAGCATTTCTTGGGCAATGTGCTGAATTCGAATTAGGATCGATGGAATCAAATTCATATCGACCGGATGAGGCTCCATGTCGATCGGCTCAAGCCAAATAAGTCGACTTTGGAGATACGCCAACTGTCTTTGCAGATGAAAGAATTCCTGCGGAAGTTCTTTCGTCAATTGTGAATCTGACGTTCCCTTCACTAATGTGCTGAGTAGCGTACTTTTGCCGGTCCCTCGTCCCCCTCCCAAGAACGCGATTTGTGAGTAACGATTACTCGCGAGCCAGTTGGGGGTGGTTTTCATGTCTTCGCACCTGAGCGTAGCGTGGGTGCGATCAACCCTTTGCATATGATTGAACAACAGGCGGATAATACCCTCAAACGCCTTTTTCTGGCTTTGAGTTTGCATCTGCCAAGTCAAGGGATATGCCTCTCGACGAAGATAATCGCGATCGTGGTTGACACTCATGACGCCTCATTCTCCGGGTTGAAGGGGGAGGGGGGGGGGGGGGGCTACTGAAAGCATGTCTATTGTTCGGAGCTTTCATAACACGCCTGCTGGTGCTTCGCAATCCCCCGGTGATCTATACTCTCCAAATTGCTCAATTTGGGGACATCGCTCTCAGGTGGCGCTTTGGGCAAGAAAAATGTAGATATCTGACGCACTCGACAAATGGCACTGGACGTGCCCCAGGAAGTGGTTGTACCACCTTCACCTTCTCCGGAGGTGATCATGGATGCCCATTTGTCGGATGCGAACTGCCAGTCTGCCACGAAGATCCTGGCCGAAAAATTCCCGACGGGATCCTATCTATAACATTCTCTTCTGGGGGGGCGTCCTCCAATTTCGCATGAAATTGTTTTCCGCGTCATCTGATTTATCCTCTCCACTGGTTGCAGTTAATGCAAACGTCCAGCAGGCATGATCTTTTCAGGCGAGACCGCGCGGACACGCCTGTCCTGCTTGCGGGAACTGGAAATCTGGAGGCGATGGCCCGCCAGCACTCTTTAATATCTCACCGGAACGCGGGGCTGAAATTGGAAGTGGTCATCATCGGTTCCACGCATCCCCAGGCCTTCGGCGGTGCAGTTGACGGTGGCCCCAGTCCAGTAAATCGCACTAAAGCAGGGATAAGATACACGTTGTTGACTCACAACAACAGCACACCTCTGGCCATGATCTCGACTTCAGCGAACACCGGCCATCATCGTTGCCTGCTGCGACTGGGGAGCAACATCCCCACGTGAAGGAAGGGTGCGGGCAAACGTCAGAAACGTCCACAAATGCAGTATGCTGACACGGGCTACGACAGTGAAGCGACTCGACAGTCACCGCTTGCCCGAAGCATTCTCCTCCAGATTCGGCAAAGAAATACCTCACATGTAAGCGGACTGGGGAAGGTTCTTATGAATTAACTGGACAGCGTTGGCGGAACGCACCATCAGTTGGCTGGCAGGCCTCGGCCAATTCTGCATTCGCTACGACCGCGGTCAGCAGATTATCCACGCCCGGAACCACCTGGCCCTCGCCGCGCTATGCTATCACATGCTCAAGAGGTAACCAGTCTAAACGAAACAACACCAAAGAGGTTTTTGTCAGCCTCTTACAAAAATGGATAGAGATGCTATCCCATATTCACGTTGATGATTCATGAATTGTACTTGAGTTCGAGTGGCACACACGATGTTTTCTGGCGAAATACCTCCAGCATTCCAGCACAAGCTTGATCGCGAAGTTGATAATGCTTGGAATTAGTTGTCGATGATCCATGGGGAGATGGTAACTCCGTGAGTTGTCCAGAACGACGCAGACAAGAGTGAGGGCCAGGATAGTCAACCGCCGCAGTGATATCGTCGGTGATATGATCAAAGCCGGGGCGATACTTTAAATTCTCTCGGAGAAGGTCAACACGTCCGATTATAAATCGCCCCTTGACAACATCTACGGTTCCGCCTGTCACATGTTGTCCCTTGGAATAAGGAGCGTGAGGGTGGTTGTAGTTCAAGCGCACCCCGAATGGGCCACACAGACCTGTTTCACTGACGGCTGCGATGTAGGGAGACCAGTCGTGAACAATCAAATCATCATCGTGAATGCAGAAATATTTCGTTCTGGCCATTGTCGCCATGGTCCATCTCAGGCGAATCTCATTGACGGTTGATGTCATTACCCAATCAGCTTCCGCGAGCACTTCATTTGAAAGAGGATGCTTGCCATTCGAATTGTCTAGAATGAACTTCATACACTCTGCTGGGAGAGCCTCGAAAATTCTGTCGATGTTTTCGGGACGTCTCCAATTTGCAATCACTACAGTAATGTCGCTCATCCCATTCATCTCCGAAATGGTTTAATGGTCAGACACAAATGGAACGAGTTCTACGAACAATAAAACACTTGCAGGTAAGTGGTGAAAACCAATTGTGAACAACTTGAAACATCGTACATATTGCTTGCCACGCCTCTGCCTCTTTCGCCTTATAAACACCAACACGTCAGCTGGTGGCACGTGGCTCTATGAACGTAATCCAGAGTTTCCGTTTCAATTTATCCCCATACTGAGTCCGAACACGCCCGAAAATCATTCCAGTTCGCAAGACTTCCACGTGTCGAGCACATCCCGATTTCGCGAGTGATCATTGCTTCCTCCAGGAATGAGCCCAATGGTGAGTAGCGTATGCTTCCGACAGAGGGCCCCAAAGGTGGCCCGAATAGTGCATTGGATAGAAGATACACTGCGGAAAAATGCGTATGTCTCGACGGCCTTGAACACATTTGGTGAACAATCGGGGGCCGGTGGTGTCGCAGGGGGGGCGAGCCGAATCAAATCCTTCTGATAATCGCTCCACGACATCAGTAAACACGGGGTGACCGGGGACGGCACCTAAGATGCCAATGGCCACCACCCCTTGGTCATCCTCGAACGCTGAAAAAGCAGCCACATCTGAAATCAGATCTTCAATGTTTTTGAAGCACTCAAAGTCCGTGTCAACGTACACACCTCCGAAAAGTTTTAAAATCTCATATCGCAGGATGTCGGCCTTCTGAGCCATGGTACGCGAGGAGTTATACTGACTCTGATTGTACAGGGGAAAGACATCTTCATCCGTCCATAGTTTGTATTCCCAGTTGGGATGGTGTCGCATCCAAGACTCGGAATAACCAACAAATCTGGAAGGACGCTCTTTGTTTCCGAGCCAGATTTGATGAAAGATTTTCGGTATCAATTGGTGTGCAGACGATAAAAAACTCATTAATGGCCTTTTGCCTTTTGGAACTGAACTTCACTTCCGCCCAACTATTTGCTGTGTCACTCGCAAATCACCAATACGCCATTTTTGCCTGCACGCAACTTTTTCGTACGCGGACCTTTCCTGTGGAAGCCCATAGGTCTATGAAAATACACGACTGCATCTCCTCACCATTACGATTTCAGTAATGTGGATGCTTGAAAGTTGACTGTGGGGTCGTAATCCCACACCGCTTCGCTTTGTCCAATCTTCATCGCATCATCGTCAAACACTGCTCTAAAAATGGTTCAAAAGATTTCGGCTGGCTGCCTCTTTCAGCTAAAAATACAATCGAACGTGTAATGGATGAGACAAGACGACCGTTTACCTTAAACCTTCACTGTTTGATATCTAGGCTGTCAGCCACAGTGGATCCCGATCAGAGGACTTCTCTTATTTGATCGCATGAGTTTACCGACTTATCAGGCTGCAGTTACAACTACGTTGCGACGATCCTAGGCTGTCAATGTCACTGGCCTTCCCCTCATGAATCTCCGTCGCACGAGATACAGTGATGATAGGGGCGATCTATGCCGCAGATCGAGCAATGATTTCCGTTATGGAGCCAGCAGTTGTAGACGTGTTTTCTGCGAGAAGTTGTGTTGATGCTTCGGGCTTGCTGGCAGAGAAGTGACCAACGAAAGAAGGCGTACCCGCCGAGCCCGCCCGGAAATTTCCATTGACCACGGAATCCCCTGCGACCTGGAGTTTGGCAATCGGCGTAGCGGTACCAACGCCTACACCACCGGTGCCATTGGGCATCAGAGGGAGATGGCCGTTGCTGGTGGTGACAAGCTCTTGGCCGGAGACGTTGAGGTTACCGCCGAGGGCAGGGGAGGGGTCTTGGGCAATGGCCAGAAGGATCGGCTTCCAGACGGCTGCTCCCGTGGTGGAGTCCACGCACACGAAGAGCTTGGGTGGGGTGACATCCACCCGTAGCCAGACCGAGCCGGGGTAAAAACTGTCGGTCACGTCATCGGAAGGGGTGGGATCCGAGGTCTCGCTATAGACACTCTTTGGCTGCCAGTCGGCCAGGTGCTTGAAGTTGTCCTGGATGGCGTCGCCGCCGCTGGCCACGGGAGCCGGATCGAGTACTTGAAGACCACGGTAATCCGTCAAACTCGCCATCATCGTCTCCAGTTTCTGTTCCTGAAGTGAGAAACCCTCACTAACACGGTTAGGTGAAACACTGTCACTCTCCGAACAGTTCGCAATGACAGCCAACACCTCTCAATAACCCACGTTCACATAGCCTCGAAAAGAACCTTTTATCCTGGTCTCAGCTCGGATGGCGGCACATTGGCATTGACAAACTTATCCAAAATGGAGCAAGTGGCTCGGCCTGTGCACTTGTCCGATGAACGCAAAGCTGCATCTGAAGCTATATTGCAGACACTGTTGCCCGGCTGAAAGATTATCAAACATGCTCCTTCGTCCCCAGTACCATCAGGCCGGTTATCCTTTATGCCGGAATCGCATGAGGCTGACGTCCTATGAAAATATCGCATATCCTGATCTCACCCAGCATCGTAGCTCGACTTGTAGCAAAGGTGTTAAATACTTCCATCTAGCCCATTTCAATATCGTTAACCTCTTGT
>JAIXUU010000173.1 GCA_027483405.1 Planctomyces sp.
ATGGATTCAAGGGAATAACTGGCATTTGAAGTTTTCAAAGATTCAGAGAACCTCCGCTCCAAAACCATGCAATCGTGCCTCATTGGATTGCATCACAAATGGCTTTCACATGGTGAACTGTAGAGTTTGACTTCGGTTAACCGAACAAATGTAGCATTCAGTATGCTTTGGAATCAAAGCTGCCTAAAGCAGATCCGCCACTGCATCAAATCTCGACCATTTCTCACCTGGTATTCCTCGAGAGAAAGCGAGCCGAAATTGATGATCAGTGAGTCATCCACCGGTCTTCCATCTGGGGTGTTGCGCCTAGGGAAGCACGACAGTCGCTCGTCGTCAGGGTGGATGGGAAGTTGTTCACGCACGACAAGGCTCATTCCATGACCAACTCCGCCAAAGCGACATCGATCCAGCTGTGGGATTTCAAGACTCCACCCATGCGTGCGTTCCACATGTCCTGGTTCGCGTTTTTCCTGTGCTTTTTCGCATGGTTCGGCATCGCACCGTTGATGCCGGTGGTTCGTGATGAAATGCACCTCAGTAAGGATCAGGTGGGCTGGTGCATTATTGGATCGGTCGCGATCACAGTTCTCGCGCGGCTTTATGTCGGCTGGCTATGCGACCGGATCGGACCCCGTCTGGCATATAGCGGGCTGTTGGTGCTCGCTTCAATCCCGGTGATGGGGATCGGTCTGGCACACGATTTCACGACGTTTTTGATGTTCCGCATCGCGATTGGTGCCATCGGTGCTTCGTTTGTGATCACGCAGTATCACACTTCGATCATGTTTGCAAAGAACTGTGTCGGCACGGCAAACGCCACCACTGCCGGTTGGGGAAATCTGGGGGGCGGGGTGACGCAAATGGTCATGCCTGCTCTCTTTGCACTTCTCATGGTCGCGTTCGGTTTGTCAACGGCCAGTTCGTGGCGAATCTGCATGCTGCTGGCCGGAGTAGTTTGCGCAATCACAGGGATCGCTTACTTTTTTCTCACGCAGGATACTCCAGAGGGAAACTATGGAGAGCTTCGCGCCGCTGGGAAAATGCCTCAAAAGTCGGCAGTCAAGGGAACCTTTCAGGAGGCTTGTCGCGACTACCGAGTCTGGATTCTGTTTCTGGTCTATGGGGCCTGCTTTGGGATGGAGCTGACGCTCGACAATATTGCCGCCCTCTATTTCATCGACAATTTCGATGAGCTGAAAACGGCTGATCCAGTCTATGCGTTGGGCATCGCGGGGTTCGTCGCAGGACTGTTTGGTTCAATGAACCTGTTCGCCCGCGCTTTAGGGGGGATCGCCTCAGATCGTTGTGCAGCAAAGTGGGCCTTGTCGGGCCGCGTCCGCTTACTGTTCATCGTCGTTCTGCTGGAAGGGTTGGCATTGATGCTCTTCTCGCAGGCACGGACCTTGCAGTTCGCGATTCCTGCGATGCTGCTGTTAGGTCTCTTTGTGAAGATGTCGAATGGGGCGACTTATGCCGTCGTTCCTTTTATCAATCAACGGGCGCTCGGTTCGGTCTCGGGGATCGTCGGAGCCGGTGGGAATGCGGCGGCTGTCGCGGCGGGTTTCCTTTTCAAAAGTTCGGTGGTGTCTTGGCCAACGGCTCTGTTCATTCTCGGAACAATCGTGACGTTGGTATCAGTCAGCATACTTGCTATCCGCTTCTCGCCTCAAATCGAAAGCGAAGAGGCCACCCTTCCGATTGTGGCGGAAGACGAGGCAGCTCCCGTTTTACCAGCCGGTATCCAAGCCGTGTGAACTTCAATGAAATAACTCCTGTTTCCTGGTGCAGGATCCTATGATCGGAGCAGTCGCTCGCGCCGTTCGCGGATCCTGCCCTGGAAATCCGGCATGGCTAGTACACCCCTGGGGGCTTTGCGGAAGCGCGTGAATTTCGAATCGTGCGTTCACAAATTACACGCCCTTCGAAAGACCTCTGGGCCGTGCCACCAGCCGACAGCCATTTGTGCGAAAAGACCTCCGTTTGAGAGTCCCGTTCGTATGAGCGACGCGTTACCAATCACGAGGCCTATGAGCCTGCAGGATCTTTTGGAAGGCTTCGGATCGGTCTACGCGCCAACTTCGAAAGGCGAGCAGATGGTTCGCCGACTGTTGCAAGAACAGCGGGAACTCTCAGCCGTCGAACTCTTCGCAAAGGAGCACGCCGGTGGGACGATTGACGATAACAAATTACCCGATCAGGCCCGTTTCTATACTAAGCTGTTGCCTGCGACGCCTGTGGGCGAGGGCCAGCAGTACGGCTTCGAAGTCGATCTCGACCGTTGTTCAGGTTGCAAGGCCTGTGTGACAGCTTGCCACTCTCTGAACGGGTTGGGTGATTTGGAGACTTGGCGCGATGTTGGGTTACTGATCGGCGGAACCGAGACGTTTCCCGTGATGCAGCATGTGACAGCCGCCTGCCATCATTGCCTTGAACCGGCCTGCATGATTGCTTGCCCAGTGAATGCCTACGAGAAGGACGCCTTCACGGGTATTGTCCGGCATCTCGATGACCAATGTTTCGGCTGCCAATACTGCACGCTGGCGTGTCCCTACAACGTCCCCAAGTACCATGGTGCCAAGGGAATCGTCCGCAAGTGCGACATGTGTTCCAACCGTCTGAAAATGGGCGAAGCACCTGCCTGTGTGCAGGCATGTCCGCATGAGGCGATTGCTATCAGGATCGTCGATGTGTCGCGGGTCATCGAAAATGCGGAGGCAGACCATTTTCTCCCCGCTGCTCCGGAACCTCATATGACGCTACCGACAACCACGTACAAGACGACGCGGGTCTTTCCCCGCAACATGCTCCCGGCGGATTACTATTCGATCAACCCGCAACATCCCCATTGGCCATTGATCGTGATGCTGGTGCTGACGCAACTTTCGGTTGGAGCATTCGCGGTGGGCAGCATCCTGGAAGGGGCACTTGATACAGGACTCGCCACTTCTTTTCGTCCCATTCATGCAACCGGCGCACTCGTACTGGGGTTGCTGGCACTGGTAGCCAGCACACTCCATCTGGGACGGCCACTCTACGCTTTCCGCGGGATTCTTGGATTTCAGCATTCCTGGCTCAGCCGGGAAATCGTGGCCTTCGGATTGTTTGCAGGTCTGGCCGTACCGTTTGCGGTGCTTTGCTGGGGATTGCCTCTGCTGGAGGTCTCGGGCAGTCCCTGGGTGAAACTGGCTGGTGGATTCCTCCCGACCCTGTCACTGAGTGTCGCGTGCGTAGGAGTTATTGGCGTCTTCTGCTCGGTGATAATCTACGTTTTCACCCGACGGGAACTCTGG
>JAIXUU010000171.1 GCA_027483405.1 Planctomyces sp.
ACCGACAATAAGACAGACGCTGGCAAACGGTATGCCCGCAGAGAGTAAGACTCTGCGAATCAGCAGAAAGCCTGTCACAAAAGCGGACGGTGTCGAAGTGTCTGATTTGAGAGAAAAACGATTGATCATGCGAAAATCCCCGCTAGCGGAAAAGAAAGAGAGCGCCGAACCACGACCGCTCTCTCAACCCCCGCCAAGGGGCCCAATGAACAGCACATGGCCGACGCCCCCTTGCGGGGGCGCGGTCCAAGCACTGCTTATTGGGCAAAGAGCCTTGCGGCTCAGTTTGGCGGTATTTGCGGAAAGCAGTTCCTGACGCTCGCGCGCGTCTCAGCGATGTCAACGAGGCCGCATACGTGCGTCCTCGACTTCAAACCAAAATTACTCCCAAGGAGAAAAAAGGACCATTTCCGAGAATCGTGGTCCCCAGAAATCTATCCAAGTGTCAACGTTCACGCCAACGAAATTCTGTTCAGTTTTTCAAAAGTCCCATCCACTATGACGAAAACTTCTTGAAAAAATGTCTCCCCTGGAGACCAGTGAACTTCAGTGAGAAAACCGTAAATCCCAAAGCTTCAAGTCGCTCATCAAGCTCTTCCCACCCGGGCGGTCAGTCGGTTTTAAGCTGTAGATTTGCGGAATCAAGTTGGTATGTATTCACTCAAATTTCATCTTCGCAAATACCTATCCGCTCGCATTACACTTCCTTCAGTGAACAAAACAAGACTCAACTCTATTCGAAAGCTGTCAATCCTGTGCCTGAGGAGACTCATCAAGACTCAGCCGCATCGTTCATTGGCGAAGAGTGCGCGGAACCCGCCCGATTTCCCCAGGAACTGAACCTGTCCAGCGGTGATGCGACCAATCTTCGAGATGCTCGTAAAGCTGTCCGTGAGGAACTGCGGATGAGTTCTCGATGGATCCGGCTGACTTGCCAGAAGGTGCATGTTTTTGCCGAGACTGATCGCGGAGTGATTTTTGCAATCTATGTTGGCAGCGGCATTGAATTCGATTGGACGTGGGAAGGTGCTCTGGCCTTTCGCCCTCACGCTCTGGAGGAGAATGACGCCATTGACCTGGCCGACTTTGAAGAATCGCCTATCGAAGAGGCCAGCCAATGGTCAGGTGAAATTCTAGAAGTTGATCCTCAACGGGGATGCTTATTCATCAGCTTGACCAGTTCAGATCATCCTCCGACCGTTGGGGCGTTTCTCGTCAGGCCCTTTGATTTTCTCGGCACATTGGATGATATCTACCATGAAGAAAGATTCCGACCACTCTCTGATGCTCTCCATCAGCGACTGAGTGCAGCCACAGGAAGTCAATTTCCCCAAGTCCGGCATACGGCCACCGGAGGACTGAGGGAACTCTCCGCATGGTGGCAATATGGCTGGAGTATGCTCTGGGGCCCGCCGGGAACCGGCAAAACGTACACCATCGGCCGTCAAGTGGCTGCTGTACTGGCCGACCCCACGGAACGAATCCTCGTCGTCTCTACGACCAATCGGGCGACCGATGCAGTGGCCTTATCGATCGGAACTGCGGCTGTCGAACTCGCAGACTCGCACATTGAAGATCTAGGAATCGTTCGCATTGGACGCGGGGCAGCAGTCGATCAATTTCTGAGCCTAGGTCTCGACTCGATGCTCGTCGGCACAGAAACCGAAAAGTTGCGTGAAATCGAGATATTGAATCGTCAATTGCCACAGGTTGACTCTTGGGAAGAAAGGGCCTTCCGACGAAAGAAAATTCAAAAACTTCGATCCGAAGTGGGCGACCATGGGCGAGTGCTTTTTACTCATTCAGATGTCCGCGTTGTGGTCGCGACATCATTTAAGGCACTCCAGTTCCTCCACCAGGAGACAGTGCGCTCTTTGCTGGAGCACAACGAAGCTCCCTTCACGACGATCGTGATTGATGAGGCAGGTTTAATCTCCAGGGCAGCGACAGCGGCACTTTCTCTTTTGGCAGCTCGACGAGTTGTCTTAGTTGGTGATTCCAAACAGCTGGCACCCATCAGTCGCGTGAGAAGAGTTTTGACGACTGTTCAACAGGCCTGGCTCGCCAGTAGTGGTGTCAGTCATCTCCATCACATGACCAATGTCTCCCCAGCTGTCCATGTACTGACAGAACAGCGTCGGATGCGGCCTGAGATCTGTCAGGTGGTCTCGGCATATCAATACGGTTCCATTCTGACCACTGCTCCAGAAGTCAACTCGCGACCATGTCCATTGCCCCCATGCCTCAGCCAGCAGCCACGGGCCATCTGGTATGTGATTGATCAGGAGGGTAAAAACCTGGCCTCTATTCGTGCTGAGCGTGGGCCCGGGAATCGAAGTTGGATTCGAAAGGGATCTCTGGCCGTCTTGGAGAAGATTCTGCATGACCCCGAAATGAGAATTTGCCGTGGGCTTTTCATTTCTCCCTATGTTGCCCAAGCTCAAACGATTGCTCAATGGTTTGCCAAAAATGAGATCGAAAGCTGGGAAGCATCAACTGTGCATCGTCAGCAGGGATCAGAAGCTGATATTGTGATATTTGACACAGTCAATGCGGGGAGTCATCAATGGCCCCATGATGAGTGGAAACGATTGGTGAATGTCGCGATCAGCCGAGCACGAGAAGCTGTGATTGTGATTGCCAGTCGTAGTGAAATGGAAGAACCCTATCTCAGTCCCCTGGTGCGGCTGCTCACTCCCCAAGTTCTGGTTAAGAAAAAAGGGGGATTTCAGTGGCAGTCCGCAAGTCAGATGACACCTCCGGATGCGGATGAACCTTGCGAGGGAGACGACACCTTGGGTGGGCAGTTTGCGTTGCGCCGCAAGATGAAACCCATTTTATCCCAGGAGCAGCAGCGGCTCAGCCAACTGGAGTTGGATGGAAAACCTCGTCTCGTACGCGGTGTAGCGGGGAGCGGAAAGACCGTAGTTCTTTCTAATTGGTTGGCTCAGACAGCCAGTCGTCTGCAGGGTGATCCTCAAGCAAAAATCTGGGCGGTTTACGCCAATCGAACACTGCACAGCCTGCTCAGCAGTTCCATTGAGGCCGCGTGGAAAAATCAGTCGAATTTATTGGAATTCCCTTGGGACCAAGTGGAACTGATTCATGTGCGCGATCTGCTCGCGCAGCTCCTGCCGAGCGTAGGTCTTTCGATGGAGAAATACAAATTCGACTACGATAAGGCCTCGGAAGACTTTTTGAATCAGCAGACGGAGACAACCTTTCGACATTCATGCCGGGCCCTGTTTCTGGATGAAGCCCAGGATATGGGCCCCCACACGCTCAGACTGCTCCTCTCTCTTGTCGAACAAACTCGCCCTGAGGACCACAACAGTCGTTCGGCACATATTTTCTTCGACAATGCCCAAAATGTATATGGTCGTAGAACGCCAAAATGGTCAGAGTTTGGTCTCGACCTCCGTGGCCGATCGACCGTGATGAAAGAGAGCTTTCGCTCAACTCGTCCGATCACCGAGTTCGCTGTGAATGTTTTGCAGCGATTGGGGCCAACTGCCGATCTGCAGGATCACAAAGAACTCCAGTCGCTCGGACTTCTGACCAAAGAAGTGCGAGATCGTGAAGAGTGGTTGAGAGTGGAATACAACCATATTGACGGACCCCGGCCGTATGTTCGCCAGTTCGCCACCAGAGATCACGAACTGGAAGTTCTCCAACACGATTTGGTGAGGCTTCTAATCGAGGAAAAAGTGCCACCAAATGATATCTGTCTGATTATCAATGGGAACTGGGTTTGGGAACGGCTGCAGTCCGATGTCGCCCCGCGACTGGAGCAGTTCAATGTCGAACTCTCCCTGCAAAAAAGCCAAAAGTTTGAGAGGAATCACAAGACACTGTTAGTGACGACCGCAAATTCTTTCAAAGGCTATGAGGCCGAAGTCGTACTGATTCCTTGCGCCGACAACTTTATTGACTCGGAAGATAACGTGCTGGCCTCCAGTCTCTATGTTGCCATGACGAGAGCACGCTCGGTACTCGGCATCTACTCCACAAACAACATGAATTCATCGGCTACACTCCTGAATCAAACTCTCGCCCGTTGTGGACAACTCCTCAAATTGCCGCCAGTGATCAGGACGATCAGTGCCAAAGAAGAATTGGAGGACATCATTCAGCAAAGTGCAGATCATGATTTGGAGAGTGACTAAACGTTCTGGATTTATGTGGTCGGGTACAAAGGCGTGCAAACATGCGATGCTGAGGTTTTCTTGTGACCTCCCGAAACAGGCATCCCAAAAGGAAGAATCAAGCTAAATTGCCATATGAGTCCCTCCAAGTTCATAGACGGCACTGAACCACCTTGCCTGGCAGCACTGCGAATCTCAAACATTCGATTCATATCCGGAAAATCTTCCAGGTTCTACGATGTTTTTGATTGGAACAGTCAGATGAGTTATATTTGGACGCCTAAGCAAACTTAGAAACGGATGACACAAAGTGAGTTCGTAATACATCGCCTATTTTTGGACCTCGATCCAAACCCTCACGAGCTCACGTCACAATCTGATGCCTGCAGAACGATGTATGTTCTTTGCTGAATTCTCCAGGATCATGATAGAGACTCGGATTTGGCGTGAAATCAGATTCAGACGCTTGATCAGTGAACTCCGTTATGTGCAGCAAAAAATGAAGAACAGATAGTAGAGGACCTATGCACATATTGGTAACTTCGTGGCATAATCTCTTTATCTTCAACTCACTTTCTTCAGAAACTGAATTCTATGGAACCGTTGGTCGAACTTTGGAGGCGGGTGACGGGGTCGCAGGCTAAGCAGGAGCAAACAATGTCAAGTGGGAGTTCCAGAGAAAACGTCTGGGATTTCGCTAGACGCACCTGGAATCCCAAACCTCAACCACAAGCAAAGTTCTACGATTCTGGAACAAAGCTACTGTTTGATCGTGGTCAAGTTGTCAGGCCACTCGTGTATGTGTTTCCTGGAATAGCGGACGCAGCACCAGATGCATCTCTCATCGAAACCGGCTTGCCCGTGGCACAACCAGGGATAGAGGCTGAAGATCTCCCTTATTGGCCGAGTTATCGAGGTTCCTCACCCGCCCAGAGATCGCGTTATCTCGACTGGTTGATTGGTGGCAGATCTGATCCGGAAATCCCCTTGGGTTACGTTTTTATCTATTTTTATGGCCTCGAACGACGGGTATTGATCGACGGAGCCGACCATTCGTCGATCGCAGAGGAACTCATTCGGCTGCTGAAAATCTATTCTTCGTCCGGATCTTTTCGACAATACGGCACATCGTTGTTGTGGGCAACCATCTGGCTCAGCTTAAAATCAACACCGGTTACTGGAAAGGTGATGGAGCAAGCGCTCGAAACAGGGTCTTGGAGCGAACAAACTTTGAATACCTGTCTAGCATGTTTTGCAAAAATGCAGGCAGTACTCCCCACTTCCCTGGTTCATCGCCTCGTCGAGAACGATGTTCGCACGCCTCGCAGCGTCATCTCTCAGCGGCACGCCGAACTCCACCGCGATTCGTTCGAGCGTGGCATGCGTCAAAAGTACCCTGATGGCTTTCGTTTGCGGACGGGAAAGCGTGACAAGCAATTCGAATACTATCCGGCCAGTGCCACGCTTGGGCGTTTGCAAGATTCTGGTGGTCCCTTGGCGGAGGAGCGAATTCCCAATGTTCTGGGGCTCACCTCGCAACTTCAACCATTGATCGATGTCTGGGTCCAGACTAACGAAGAGCTCAAAGCCTACGATCGG
>JAIXUU010000198.1 GCA_027483405.1 Planctomyces sp.
GATCAAGATGAAAGTCTCAGATCTGTCAGGTCTGGATCAATTACTTGATCGCGCTTCCTACGAAAAACACTGCGAGTCCGAAGCTCACTAAGTCGGCAAGGCGAGGATCTTCCCGGCTGATCCGCACACTGCGAAGATCGGTCAAATTACGTTAATCGATGGAATATTCTCACGAGTGCCTACAATTCTTAGACCTCGTGATGGAACCAGTAATTTCTGTCGAGTTTTCAAGCATTTTTAAGTTCGCTCTCTCGCTCTATTGAGAGGCGGTCATCTTTACCAGGGTAGGATTCCCACACGTGAGCTATCTGTTCGCTACGGCTTCCGAAGAGCAGGCGATGCTTTCTCGGATTGGTGTTGATTCGATTGATCAACTTTTGCAGCAGATTCCCAAACCGCTGCAACTCGACAAACTGCTCGATCTCCCACCTGCTCTCAGTGAAATGGAACTCGAGCAGCATCTCCGCCAGCTCGCGTCACAATCCAGCGGCGCAACCTCTCGCATGTGCTTCCAGGGTGGTGGTGCCTACGACCACTACATTCCCAGTGTGGTCGACGAAATCACTGGCCGTGGCGAATATTACACTGCCTACACTCCTTACCAGGCAGAGGCTTCGCAAGGAACTTTGCAGGCGTTCTTCGAATATCAGACCATGATCTGCCAACTGACAGGCATGCAGGTCTCGAACGCCTCGTTGTACGAAGGTGGAGGATCTGTCAGCGAAGCCACTCTCATGGCGATGCGTACCACAGGCCGCACAGGACGGGTGGTCATTGCTGGTGCGTTGCACCCCGAATACACACAGGTTTTGCGGACCTACGTCGGGCACACTTCCACCGAAGTGATTCACATTCCCGTCGGATCCGATGGCACGGTCGATTTGACAAAGCTCGCCGGGGCGATCGACGAGAACACGGCAGCTGTTATCGTTCAAAATCCGAACTTTCTGGGAAACATCGAAGATCTCGCTGCGATTGCTGATTTGACGCATGCCAAAGAGTCATTGATGGTTGTCTCGACGGATCCGATCAGTCTGGGCCTGCTCGCCAGACCGGGTGATCTGGGTGCAGATATCGTTGTTGCCGAAGGCCAGTCACTCGGAATTCCCCTACAATTTGGTGGACCTTATCTCGGAATTCTTGCCTGCCGCAACGACTTCATCCGCCGCATGCCAGGCCGATTGATTGGGGAAACGATTGATCGCACCGGGGGGCGTTGCTTTGTTCTCAGCCTGCAAGCTCGTGAACAGCACATTCGCCGCGATAAAGCGACCAGTAATATCTGCACCAATCAGGGATTAATGGCCCTCCGGGCAACGATGTTTATGGCCCAGATGGGTCCTCAGGGTTTCAAAGAGACTGCCGAATTGTGCCTGCAAAAAGCTCATTACGCAGCCACGCAAATTGCCGCTATCCCCGGCTACACAATTCTCTTCAGCGAAACACCCAAGTTCAAAGAGTTTGTCATTCAGGCTCCCCAAAGTGCACAGACACTGATTGAAAAAGTTGCCAAAGCGGGTGTGGATATCGGCCCCGCACTCAGCCAGTTTGCACCGATCCCCGGTATGCCCGATACCGAAAATCTCCTGCTGGTTGCCGTCACTGAACAAAGAACAAAAGCTCAGATCGATCATCTGGTCAACCTCCTCAAGTAGGATAGCAGCCGTAGGGCAGGCTCCCGCCTGCCATTGATCCAACCCGCTTGGCCTGCCGTGTAATTTTCCCATCGGCAGGCTCTTTTACCGAACAATTTTGCAACGATAAGCACAGCGAAAACAATTCCGCCAAAAGGTTTTTGGATGCGTAACACCCTCGCAACTCAATTGATTTTTGATCTCTCCAGCCCAGGCCGTCGAGCAGCCCGCCTGCCTCAGTGCGATGTTCCCACCCGAGCGATTGAGGAACTCATTCCCGCAAAGTTTCTCGCCGAAAAACCACTTCCACTCCCGGAAGTCGCCGAGCCCGATATCGTTCGCCACTATGTGAATCTTTCGACATTGAATATGTCTGTGGATACGCACTTCTATCCGCTGGGGAGTTGCACCATGAAGTACAACCCCAAGCGTCATGAGCGTCTTTCCAAACTCGGCGGCATTGTAGACGTTCACCCTTATCAGCATGCAGACCGTATGCAGGGCCTGCTCGCGATTCTGTACGAAATGCAGAACATGCTGGGCGAAATCGCCGGGCTGCCTGCTGTTTCCCTCCAGCCTGCCGCTGGTGCTCAAGGTGAACTCACAGCCTTGATGGTGGCTGCCGCCTACTTCCGTGACAGAGGTGAAAACCGTCGTAAGGTGCTCTTCCCCGCCAGTGCCCACGGAACGAATCCAGCCAGTGCTGCCATTGCAGGTTTTGACTGTGTCCAGTTGCCAGCCACTGCCAATGGCCTCATGGATGTCGAAGAACTGCGAAAGCATGCCGACAGTTCGACAGCCTGTCTCATGGTGACCAATCCGAATACTCTCGGCCTCTTCGAAAAGCAGATTGCTGAAGTGGCCAAGATCATTCACGATGTGGGCGGTCTCGTTTACATCGATGGTGCCAACATGAATGCCATCATGGGCATCACCCGCCCCGGTGATTTCGGCGGCGACATGATGCATTACAATGTCCACAAAACATTCACAGGCCCTCACGGAGCCGGTGGGCCAGGGTCAGGCCCGATTGCTGTCCGGGATTTCCTGAAGCCTTACCTCCCGGCACCAATCATCGAAAAAACGACTGCCGAAAACGGCCAGACCGTCTATCAACTCGTCACGCCAGAGAAGACGATTGGTAAAGTCCGTACCTTCTTCGGAAATGTCGGCATCCTTATTCGAGGCTACTGCTACTTAAGAACTTTAGGCCCTGAAGGTGTTCGCAAAGCTGCTGAACATGCCATTCTCAATGCCAATTATCTCAAGGCGATTCTGAAAGATATTCTGCCTGCGGCTCACGGCGAATACTGTCTACACGAGTTCGTCGCTTCCGCCTCCAAACTCTCCAAAGAGAAACATATCTCGGCCATGGATATCGCCAAACGCCTGCTCGATTTTGGCTTCCATGCACCGACCGTCTATTTCCCGCTGGTCGTGCCTGAAGCACTGATGATGGAACCGACTGAGACGGAATCCAAAGCCACACTTGATGCCTTCGCCGAAACTATTCGCAAGATCACCGAGGAATCCGCAGAGTTCCTGCACGATGCGCCACATTCGCTGCCAGTCAGCCGCCCGAACGACGTCCAGGCGGCCCGGCAGCCAGTCCTCTCCTGGAGTCCGAAAGTCGGAGTATGAGATATATAAGATCGAATCACTGACCTGGAAAAATTTCGCCTGAGCCCTGCTAATGTCAACCCCTGTCGTTTGATTCCAAGCGACGACGACATCTGCCGGGCTTCTTTTATTCCAGTGGGCAGGTCGAACGGATACCAGGCAAAGAGACTCAGAAATTCGCCCCGCACAGTCCCCAGCCTGGGGTCACCCTATCAATGGCAATGTCCCCCATGCGCCAACTTGAACACTGCCATCTCATTCTCGAACCACAGCCACTTTCGGGGTTCGAGAATATGCGCCGGGATGCCTTACTCTTGAGCGCTGCAGCGACCAGCCAATGGCCTGAGCAGGCTGGTATTCTTCGATTCTACGCCTGGAATGAACCCACGCTCTCCATCGGCTACTTTCAGAAACTCGAAGCCATTGTTGCCACTCCCCGCTGGCAATCTCTGCCAGTGGTTCGAAGGCTTTCAGGTGGTGGTGCCATTCTCCATGACCATGAATGGACTTACAGCCTGACAGTTCCCCATTGGCCACAACTCGTCGAAAGGCCGCACGAACTCTATGCCAGAATTCATCAACCTATTGTTGATGTCCTGAACTCCATCGGCATTCCCGCACAGTTCCGTGGGGTCACCACTCACTTGCCAATGGAACCTGATCTCTGCTTTCTCCGCTCGGACGAAAACGACCTCGTCATCGGGCATCAGAAAATCCTGGGAAGTGCCCAGCGCAGGCGAAAAGGCTCACTCTTACAGCACGGCAGCCTGATTCTCAGCAGCTCGCCAGTGACTCCCGAAATTCCCGGCATCAGCGATATCTGTGGGACACAATTCAACGAGTCTCACCGTTTGGCACTCGCCACAAAGATCGCCGGCCACATCAGCCAGCAGGTTCACATTCACAACGACTGGCCCGCCGAACTGAGTTCTCTCCTGAATGAAGCCGAGACATCAGATTGATCCCGCACGAGCCACAGCGACCACTGACACTGGAATTCTCACTTAGAAAAGCGATGGCACGCCAAACTCGTGCTCCATCAAGAAGACATCCACTGTGGTGATATCTCCAACTTCATGACCACCAGATTTTGAATAGCCAAAAACACAAGCTCGTGTTCAAAAAACAACGACAAACCATTGACCTTTGAACACATCGAGAAAGAATTCTAATTCAGTTCGAATTCAGAAACTTCATTGATTGACGCTCTCGCCGTTGACTGGTAGCGTGAAACAGTCAAGGAATTGCTAACAGTAATTGTTTTTCATTTGTTACGTCTCGACTGCATATCGCAAAACGTATCTAAATATTTCGTCTTCATTCTCCCCTTGTCGTCAACCATTGTTCATCGTCTCAGAGAATCCATCATCGGGGTATCCGTCTTTTGAATGATTCAAAAGATTCCTGCCCGGCAGATTTCATCCGGTAAGATCCTGGGAGCAGCCAACTCATGCTCAAAGCAGAGTTAAAAATCCTCGTTGGTAAGCATCAGGGAAAAGTCATTCCGCTGGCAGCGAGAAAGTTTCTCGTTGGCCGTGAGCAGGATTGCCACTTGAGGCCCAATAGTGATCTTGTCAGTCGCCACCACTGTGTCTTCACCATCGACGATTATGCCGTCCGCCTGAGAGACTTAGGCAGTACTAACGGCACACAGGTCAATGGTGAGAACATTCGCGGAGAAGTGATTCTCAACGAAGGTGATCAGGTCACCATTGGCAAACTGGAACTACAACTGCTCCTCAAAACGGAAGCCAGTATCGAGACACAATCCGCAGCGGAAGCTCGCCAAGGCACCGCAGCATTAGGCACTGCTGTCCATGAGGAAAACGCTGCCCGTGCGACTTTGGAACTGGCCAACTTCTCGATGGCCTTGCCTGTGGATACAGCAGCTCAAGACACCAGTTATGAAATGGTGGCTTACACTCCAGAGGTCACTCCTGTCGCCACGGGCGATACAGCCATTGTGGGGAGTCCTCCTCCACCGTTAGCGCCAGCACCTCCTCCAGGCTACGCCAATGTCGGAGCACCTCCGCAAGGTTATCCTCCCCAGCCATACTCAGCAGGCATGCCCCAGTACCAGAATCCTCAATACCCCGGCATGACCAATCCTGGCATGGGTTACCCAAATGCAGGCTACCCGGCCGCCGGCTATCCACCCGCTGGCTACCCACAGGGAATGTATCCCGCCGGCTATCCCATGCCGGGCTACCCTCAGCAGGCCTATCCGGGGGTTCCAGGTTATCCAGGACAATCTCCCGCATATCCACAAACGGCGCCCATGCCCGGCTATGCTCCTCAACCAGTGGAAACACCTCAGGCACAGGGGCCTTCAGCCGGTGTCGTCCCGCCACCAATCAGGCTCCCCAATCCTGAAGAGACCGGCGCTGTCGAAGTCGCACCACCTCCTGCTGCTGGTGGCCCTTCACCTTCAAAAACGGAAAAACCTTCAGATAAAGCGGGCGATATCATCAAGCAGTACTTGAATCGACGTGGTGGTCGCTGATTTCTGGGCTCTCGCTCTTTGATCATCCCCAAGAGATCATCCCCAAGATTCTCAACCTGAAGTCTTTTCAGCATTCATCCCGGCTCTTGGAAGGAATGAGTGAAATTCTGATTCAAACTGAGACTCAGATCTTGACCTCGCCCTGCAAAATGCCCAGAACAATTGTGTCTGAGCATTCATTGAACAGGATGTCGCCTGGCTCCACTCTTCGGCTTGCTGGAATCTTTTTATGAGCACTGCGGATACCAATGCTGCTGAACAGCAGAGACGTTACCGGGAATTTCTCGACCTGATGCCTCTCACCTTATCCCTGGCCGGGCTCCCGCAAAGCGACTCCGGGAAATACTACACGGAAGAGCAGATCGAAGTGCGTGCCTTTGCCGTCAGGCACGCCTACAAAGTCGCTCGGCAACTGGTCCGCGAAGCTGTCAATCGTTAGCGATTTTCCGACCCATGGATGCGGGTCGTCGGCAGGTTTCAGCATTTTGAAACCACACCCCAGACAAGCGGGTATTTTCAAACAGGGATGCATGGAATGACTGAAACGTCGGAAATCCAGCTTGTCGATCGTTGCCTCGAGGGTGAACCTGACGCGACAGTTCTCTTCGTGCGCAAATTTGAGCGACTCGTCTATTCCATTGCAATCCGCATGCTGGGACATCATCAGGATGCGGAAGATGTCACCCAGGAATCACTCACGCGGGCCATCAGGCATCTGGGTCACTGGAATCCCGCACGTCCGCTGAAACCCTGGCTATTAGCGATTGTCGTCAACCGGTGCAAATCCCGACTGAGTTCGAAATCGCGTCCGCAGGGATCTTCCCTCGAAGAACATTCGGCACAGCACCTCAGCGTTCCGGCAACTCAGACGCAATCGGCCATCCAGGCAGAAACCGCACTTCAAATTCAAGTGGCTATGGAGAGCCTTAAGCCCGAATATCGACAGGTCTTTGAATTGTTTTACAAAGAAGAGCGATCTGTCGATGAAATCTCTCAACTCCTGAATGTTCCCGAAGGAACCGTCAAGACCTGGCTCCATCGCGGTCGCAAGGCTCTCGCAACAATTCTCAAAGAGCGACAACTCATTTCCGAATCCTCAAAATGAGCTTCAGGCAATGTGAAACCTCCTGGGATTCCATTTTTGATCATGGGTGAATCGTGGATTGCCATCAATTTCATACAGAACTGGACAGCCTGAATTCTGCCCACACCGAACTTGATCATTCCTTGTTGAGCGAACCCGCCCGGAAACATTTGCTCAATTGTCCGGATTGCCTTAGTCACTGGCATGACGAAACACAGCTCAGCGCAGCCATCTCAACCTGGAAAAAGTCCTCCGCTGCGCCTCTCCAGAGTCGAGTCAGTCGCAATGCCCCAGCCAGCAGCACAGCAACCCGGCATATTCAACAAAGCCGCTACATCACTCGCTGGGCCATCACCACCATTGCAGCCTGCCTTGTGCTGGGAGTGCTCGCATTTCGTGCGCCTGGCTCCATTGAAATCGTTGTTTCAACCTTCGATACCCATCGTCCGGCGGCAACTTCCGCACCACTATGGATCACCGCTGCGACATTATCGGCCAGCCAGTTCTCAAGCAGTTCATCTCCTGACCAGACAGTCAGATTCTCACCTGCTTCTCAAACGAAGGCTGGGACTTCAGAATTCCACACAGCAGCGATGCAACCCTCGGATTCGTTACCTGCCGCAGGTTCAACCAGCCGGCCGGAGTTGACCACCTACCTGTCATTGAGCCAGCCGGCGCTCCCTCTGGCGAAGCTGCGAGAACCGGTCGAGGCCTGGAACTCCAAACTTCAGCAAAAGCATCAGGGTCCATTTCTGGAAACTGTCGGCGGGCTTTATGTCCCTGTCCCTGCTCCACCCGTCGAGCAATGGCAACAGGTCGCCGTTACTGTCGCCCCGCTCAGCCAACACCTGGCTGATGCCTTTGCTGTCCTCTGCGCCCCCTTCCGGCAGTCAGAAGCGGAGCCTGTGGATATCCCCGGGGCATACAACATCCCTTCATCTACCTACGAGTTTTCTCCACTGCCTGCCAGCAACAAACTCTCTCCTTATGGAAATCCAGCCTCCAGCCTGAGTTAGTTCTGCGCGAACAAGTCCAGTTCGCTCGAACGAGAACCAGGCTCGTCTTCCCGGGCTCTGCATCACCGTCCGGCCATCAGCCGCTCGACGTACTTCCCCAGAATGTCTGTCTCGATATTCACCGTATCGCCCACTTGACGCTGGCCCAACGTCGTTTCTTTCAACGTATGGGGAATCAAAGCCACACTGAAACCATCCCGCTTGGCCTCGACGACAGTCAAACTCACACCATCAACTGTCACACTCCCCTTAGGCACCAGTTGCCGTGCCAGTTCCGGAGCTAACGTGAATGCCATAAAGACCCAGTCCGCCTCGTGATCGATCGACAAAATCCTGGCAGTCCCATCGACATGGCCCTGCACAATATGGCCTCCAAAACGGGCATTGGCTTTCATGGCCCGCTCCAGATTCACAC
>JAIXUU010000216.1 GCA_027483405.1 Planctomyces sp.
CATCGCGAGGAAAGCCAAATTCTTCAATCACCAGGGGCTTTTTCAGGGCATTGGTGATTGTAACCGAATTGGCGATATAGGCCGTGGTTTCCTTGGCAACCGTTGGAAAACTGCCCTTCAAGTCTTTTGGGTCAGCCCAAGACCAATTCTGCGGCCAAATATGCGCCGTCGTATAGTCGATGTTCGGACTATCTTGAGCCGATTGCGTCAAGGCCAAATCATCATTGCAACCCTTCGGCCCTTCATGACCGACACTGACCAAATGATTGGGGTCCAGAGATTTGATCAAAGCGGCAGAGCGATCAATCCAGCCCTTATAGGCCTTGAACCTTTTGGCGATCACATCGTCTGTCCCGCCAGGCCTTGGCTCATTACACAGCTGCCAGGACATGATGGTTGGATCATCCTTATAGGGCTTATTGGTGACGCTATTGGTGCGGGTAACCAAGGTTCGCACATAGGCCTCATATTTTGCCAGAGCCGCTTGGTTCTCATAAAATTGCGAGACAAAGTCAGGGAAGGCGGGCCAAGGATGGGCCGGATCATTCATGTCGATAAACGTGCCACCATTGGTCCAAGCTTCGTATGTTCCAAGCCCGCCAGACCATTCCCAGAAGTTGGTCAGATAAAGGATGGCCGTCATGCCACGCTCTGCCATCAGGGCGAGCGCCTTGTCCAAGCCTTGGAGGAGGCTTTCGTTCAACGTGCCATCGCTGGATTGGAAGGCTGGGTTGAGGGAGTTCTTCAATGGCGACAATTCAGACGAAGCCAGCACGCGCAAATTGGTGATGCCAAGCTTTGCCAAGGCATCCAATTCGCGTTCAAGTCTTCCGGGATTACCGATTGTTGGGTCAGGGGAGGCGGCATAGGCCGCGTACCAAAGATTGGCCCCGACATAATAATAGGGCTTGCCGTGCTTGATGAATTGCTGGCCTCTCGTGGTGATAAAGGTCTCTTTCGCGTCCAAAGAAGGGCTGCATCCGGCCAAACCCATGGTGGAGAGGGCCATCCCCGCCAGCCCAAGCGACAATTCTCGACGGTTTACCATGCCACCCTCTCCCAAAACACCTTGAAGGACCTCCTGTATGGGCAATAAAAACAGCGCTGTCAATTTTGATTTTGAGCGCCCCAGGTCGCATACCAAAGTTGCTTATGGTTTGATTTTGAAGTCCGCGAGCGAAATGTTGAGGCGTTTGACTTTGTCATAGAAGGTCTTGCGCGGCAGGCCCAAGGACGCGATGGCTGCTTGACTGTCGCCAGCCGCTTCTTGCAGGCTCTGCTCGATAAACGCCTTTTCAAACTCGGCAACGCGTGCCTTCAGACTATTGGATGCTAGGGTTTGCACGGCGCGCGGGGTGGCCAATTTTTCTTCCCATAGGCCCAAGACATTTTGCTCGGCAAAATTTTGCAACTCCCGCACATTTCCAGGCCAGTCATGGCTTCGCAAATAGCGGTAAGCTTCAGGCGTCATGGCTGCGGGTTTGCGGCCATGGCGTTTTGCAGCTTGGTCGAGGAACAAGCCATAGAGCAGGGGGATATCCTCGCGTCGTTGACGCAAAGGCGGTATCTTCAGTGTCAGGCTATTCAAGCGGAACAGCAAAGTTGGAAAGAACTTTCCCGCTTGCACGCGTTCGGTCAGTTGGGTGGAACTGGCAGCCACGATGCGCGCATCAAAGGGTCGGGCTTGATTGGCACCAAGCGGTGTAACTTCTCGCACCTCCAAGGCGCGATGCAGTTTTTGTTGTACTTTCATGGGGGCCGCATCGATGGCGTCGAGGAAGAGGGTACTTTTATGTGCTAATTCAAGCCGCCCAACGCGGGTCTTAAAGGCAGCCGGATACGCGCCTTGCGCAACGCCAAACAATTCCTCGTCCAACAAGGCATCGGGAATTGCGCCACAATCGATCGTCACCATTTGCCGTCGACTTCGCGTGGATTGAGTGTGCAGCATGGCCGCAACCAAGCTTTTCCCGGTGCCGGTTTCACCTTCGATCAAGACGTCTACATCAATTTCGGCCACTTGGGCGATGGTTCGCCGCAGCGCGGTAATGGCACTCGACGTTCCATAGAGAGGACCACCCTCAACGGCATCGGGGCGGGTTTCGCGAAGCTGCCTGACTTCAAGTGTCAAAGCGCGTCGCTCTAGGGCGCGTTGTGCGGTCAGGACCAATTGTTCCGGCAAGAAGGGCTTAGATAAAAAGTCATAGGCGCCTTGGCGAACGGCATTGACTGCGGTTGCAATGTCGGCGTGGCCGGAGACCAAGATAACCGGCACGTCGGGGTCGATTTCTTTAACGCGACGAAAGAGCTCAAGCCCATCCATACCGGGCATACGTAAGTCGCAGACGATGATGCCGTCAAAGCTGTCTGAAAAAGCGGCCAGCCCTGCTTCAGCAGAACTGAAGGCATGAACTTTGAACCCGGCCAATTCCAAGCTTTGCCCATGAGCGGTCAGAACATCGGCTTCGTCGTCAATAAGAAGAATGGAATCGGGCTTTAAAATGGTCATGGGGCAGGCCTTAAGCGCATGATGAAGGCTGCGCCCTTTTCTGGGGTGGCAGCAACCAAGTCTCCGCCGAAGTCTGCCATAATGTCGCGCGAGATCACCAAGCCAAGGCCGAGCCCGTCGCGCTTGGTTGTCGAAAAGGGCTGAAACAAGCTGTCGCGCGTCTCTGCTGAAAGGCCTGGACCATTGTCGGCGACCCTCAACTCAACAAAGCCGTCCTTCAATTCAATCGCCAGATCGATTTCAACGCCGTTTTGTCCGGCGTCTAGGGCATTGGCCATGAGATTGACTAACACTTGTTCCAAACGCACGGCCTCAGCTTGGACAAGGACATCATCCTTCGGTTGATGCACGACCGCATTCAAGGTCGCGATCCGGTCACGCAATAAGAGGAGGGCACCTTCGATCACCTTGTTGAGACTGACAGCCGTGATGGTTCCCGTCGCTTTGCGAGCAAACCCTAAGAGTTCAGCTGTGATGGTGCCAATGCGGGAGGCCAAGCCAATCACGCGGTTCAAATTATCGCGGACTTCTTCGGTCTGGCCGCGATCCAAGAAGGTGACGGCATTACTCGTATAAGCAGAGATGGCAGCCAGTGGCTGGTTGATCTCGTGGCCAACGCCGGCAGCAATTTGGCCAAGAGCTGCAAGCTTGTTGAGCTGAACCAGACGTTCGCTCATGTCGCGCTGTTGAATGGCGAGATTGCGCTCTGCTTTAAAAGCGGCACTCCGGCGCAGATAAACGATCGCAAGGCCCAGCGCAAACAAGGCCAGCAGACTGGCCAGCACACTGATCCGGCTCGACAAGACCGCAGCACGAATGCTGTCTTGGGTCTCTGTCAGGACATGTAATTGCCAGTCATTGGCGAGTTGTTTGACAGCTTCAGCATATTTCTTTGAAGCGATATCA
>JAIXUU010000313.1 GCA_027483405.1 Planctomyces sp.
CTTTCGACAATTGTCAAACTTCCCCAGGGAAGCAGTGAAAGGCTGGATCGAACCGAATTTCTGGCGAGGTCGTTGCCGGCCAGTCTTCCTGTACTGACTGATGCCGCCATGAGACTTCCTCCCGAGCAACTGACAGAGATTGCCCGTGAAATCTTTGCCCCTGCCGACGAGGCGGTGAAACTGGTGCTCGACATGAATGCCAACGATGTCCTCGCGCGTCGTCAGTCGGCCAGTGCTCTGAGGCAACTGGCTGCCTCACAAAATCCTGGGCGTATCGCGGTCAAACTGCTGCAGGAAAAACTGCGAACAGAGCAGGATCAGCAGGTCTGGCAGGAAGTCATGCGGGCGATTGACCGCGAATCGACACCAGAAGCTGCTGCGCTGGCTCAAATGGCTATTCATCATCACTGGCCCGATATCCGGCTGTGCGGTTGCCAGTATGTGCTGAAGCATCCCGCGATCGAAAGGGGCTTGTGGCTGGCCCCTGTGATTGAAGACCCTCATCGTCCGGTTCGTCTGGCAGCGATTGAGGCCGCTGGTGTCTGTGGGAATCCGCAACTCATTGAAGGGTTACCGGTGAATGATGGTTCACGGGTTGGTGCACTGCGACCACTCCTGCAATCGACCGATCACGAGCTGATGGAAACAGCACTCGTGGCTCTGGTGCGTCTAAGAGATGATCAGGCCATGGCGGAACTGTTAAGGCGCAGTCGGCATGATAATCCACGAGCCCGCTTGCAGGCTGTGGAACTGATTCGACAAACCGGTCAGCCTCGTTTCGTGGAACCACTGATCGAGCAACTCTGGACAGAGAAAACGGATTCGGTGATTGTCGAAATCCTGCGGACGCTCGAAGAACTTGTTCCGCCCCATGATCAGCCGGTCTTCGATACGAGGTTAGGTTATCCCACACGGCAGATGAAGATCGACGCGTGGGCGAAGTGGCTGGCCGATCAGAAGATTCGGCGCTCAGAGTGATGTGCATAACCAACCGGCCTGCCTGATAGAATTCTTTCAGCAGGCAGGTGGCTTAGGAACCTCGGGCGCTGGTGGTGCCGCATCGACAATGGTGGCCACCACAGATACTGGCGTAGCAATGATGGTGGCGGTCACATCCGAGACAAAATTTGCTCCTGGCTTCTCACCCGCTGATTCTCCTCTGGCTGGAGAGGAAGTGGCCATGAAGCCCTTCAGTTCCTGATTGAAAATCTTGGCCAGCGCGTACAACACCGAAGCGATCATGGGCCCCAGAAAAATCCCCCACAATCCAAAGGCTTCCAGCCCGCCGAGAATGGAAACGAATCCGAGCAGCGGATGCATCTGCACATTGCTGCTCAACGTATAGGCACGCACGACGTTATCGATGCTGCTGATCACCAGAAAACCAAACAGGAATAATCCTGCCGCAGTGAAGTAGTGCCCTTGTGTCGCCAGATAGATGGACATGGGCACATACACCCCGGCGGCACCAATCATCGGAACCATGGCAGCGACCGTGGTGACCATGCCGATGACGAAAATGTGCCCAATCCCCAGGACTCCTACCGCGAGAGACATGGCGATCCCCTGGCCCACGGCTGCCACGAGTGTCCCCATGACGACAGAGCGGGTCACTTTCGTGAATTGATCAAAGACCTGCTGCTGGTATTCCGGCTGGATGGGGATGAGATTCTGAGCGCCGCGCAGAATGCGTGGGCCATCGGCCAGAAAGAAGTAAAGTCCCAGCAGGCAGACAGTCAATTGAATAAAGAAGTTGATGAGAGTACCGATGATTCCCCAGGTGGAGCTGGCAATTTCCGAGGCACCCACGCCCAGTTGCTTGACCTGATTCTGGATGCCAGTCAGAAGTTGCTCTTTGACAGCCTCCTGGTCGGCTCCCGCAGGCATCAGAGGCATGATGCGTTGAACAAACTGATCGATTCGAAGTGAGACAGTCGACTTGATCTGCTCCCATGAGGAATCGGAAAGATTATCCTGCACAAAGACCGACAGTTCTAATCCTGTCAGCAGGATGGCAAACAGGATGGGCAGGACAATCACCACGACGACACCGGTGGTGGTGGCAGCAGCAGCGAGAGATGTCCACCCGCGGCAGTAAGCCAGACTGCTGCTATGCATCGGCTGCGCAAGTATGGCAAGCACTCCCGCTAACAGAAGCGACATCAGGTAGGGGGCCATCACCTGATAGAACATCAGAATGAAAATGCCCATCACGACCGAGAGGACCAGCAAAGAGACGATTTTGACGGTCGATTGATCACGCAGATTGTCAGCGGTCGATGGCATATTGAGTTTTTCCAGGGCCCTGGTTGTGAGAGAGAATCTGCATTCGATGATTGATCTTGGTCGCCTTTGATACGGATCTGCAACCCAAATCCTGACGAGCATTCACTCTTACCAGTCGATACAATCATTGAAAGGAGAGTTTAAACGGGGTCTGGTTTCAGCGAACGGATTGACTCGGCGGTTGGGATCACGCGAATTATCGAAATGAGTTCAGTTCGTAGACTTTGTTTTTGCAGGTGAATACTCAGAAAACGATGGCAATTTATGAGAGAATGCTCGCAGCTGCATGGTTAAATCATGCGAAGAATCATGCTGCTCCATGAGGATATTTCGTAAGAATCTGTCCGTTTTGATGTCATGAGAGATGGTTGTTGGTGGTCTGCTGAGACAGAGTGATGCTGGTGGAGTTATTCGATGCCCAAACCCTATGTGATGACCTTGATGGCCACCAATCGCGTGGGAGTCATGGCGGCATTAACAACAGCTCTCGATGAATTGGGTGGAAATCTCCGCGAAGTGAGTCAGACAGTGACCGGCAACTATTTCACCATGTTGCTGACGGCTGACTTCCCCGATGATCGACCGGCTGGAGTGATCAACGACCATATTCGGGCCTTTTGCGATCCCTTTGGTATCGAACTGACGCTGAAACCACTTTCCAGTGCAGAACTCAGCGAACCCACGACGAATGGCAAAGCTGCGGCCACCGAGCGATATTCTTTGACAGTGGTTGGCCCGGATCGACGGGGAAGTCTGCGGCAGGTTTGTTATCGGCTGGCCCATCACGGAATTGATATTGCCGATCTGCATGCCACGACATTACCAGGAAATGATCACTTCGTGGCGAGATTCGCACTAACAGTTCCCAAGTCGATTGATCGCGGTCAATTGCAGAAAGAGCTTTTCGAATTGAGCGAGACGACCGGAAGCACGATCACACTGCAGCACCATCTGGTAGGGTTGGCGACCCAGAGTCCCATCCCGATCCGTCTGGCTTCCCAGTGATTTGATCATCAGTGAATCGATCATCAGTGAATTTGAAACATGCCGATGCGGCAGGTCGGTACGATCTGCTGCGATAAAGTGCTAATCCTACAAACATTACGACCATAGATTTTTCTCACGGAAACCTTCATGCAGCCTACACTGCCAACCACGAGCTGGATGCATCTGGATGGCCCCGCACATCTCTTCGATGTTCGTACCGTGACGCTGGGGATCAGTCTCGCGAATTGTGTGGATCGTTCGCTGCATCGCTTCTGTGAAAACGTGTATCAGCGAATCACAGGCGCAGCCAGTCGCTTTGTGGAAACATGCCATCAGGTTTCGGGCGAAATGGGTGTCCCGGTCATTCAGCGCTGGCTGAGTGTGACAGCGATTGACCATCTGGCCGATGGTTTTACAGCAGAAGATCTGTTTCATATTGCTCGAACTCTCGATGGAGCCGCTGCCAATGTGCGGGTCGATGCGATTGGCGGATTCTCGGCCTGGATGCAGCATGGCCTTTCGGGTGGGGCCCGCCAACTGATCGAAAGTCTCCCGCAGGCACTCTCACAGACGGAACGAGTGCATTCGGCGATTGTGGCCGGGACAAGTGAAGTGGGGATTAACTTTTCGGGTCTGCTTCCGGTTGCTCAGCAGTTGCTGGAGCTTTCGCGCTTAACAAAAGATCGCCCGGGAACTGCAGCGCGGATGAGTGTGGTCGCCAACCCACCCAGTGCCTGCTTTGGTAAAGCCGGTTGCCCGGATGGGATGCCCGACATGCAGCTTTATTCGGGAATCAGTGCACCCCGGATTATCAATCAATGTTTGCGTGCGCGGATGGCAGAGGATCCTGATTGCCGGTTGGAAGATCTTGCCGCCGAAGTGCGGACAGCCACCTTCCGAGCCACGCGGGCTGCGGAGTTGACGGGCCGGGAAATTGCCCGTCGATTGGGGGCCACCTGGGGAGGTATCGATCTGACAGTCGCACCTTCACTGCGCCCGGGGGACAGCATTGCCGAATTGATGGGCCTGATGGGGATTGAACGCTTTGGTGCCCCCGGAACTGCCGCTCTGATTGCCTTGATTGACCGCGCTGTGCGCGATGGTGGCCGTTTCGCTGCCACAAGAATCTGTGGCTCGTGGGGAGTGCGTCTGCCGCTGATGGATGACGTTGGTCTGACAGAAGCGTTACGTTCCGGCGAGATGAGTTTTAATCAACTCTCACTGCTGACAGGAGCTGGGGCCCAGGGGCTCGATCTGGTGCCAGTCCCTGGCGATACCGATGCGGAAACTTTGGCTGCAGTGCTGGCCGACCAAATGAGTATCGGCCATGCGAGCGGTCGCCCGGTGACCGTGAGACTGGTTCCTGTGCAAGGAAAAACGGGGGGCGATTCGATTTCGATGGGTGGTATGAATCAATCGGCCATCGTGCTCCCCATGCTGGCTACAGGTCGCAGTAACACCATGGCCAGGCGAGGTGGTCGCCTGCCTTAAGCCTCGTGGCTTCCAGATTTCTAAGGCAGACTTGAGCCTTCGGGGTGCAGGCGAAAGACTGGCAGTTGGGCTCTGACCGATTTGGGGAGAGCTTCCTGCATCGGCGGTATGTTGGAGCCAAGTCTCTGGCTGATCTGCTCGAGCTTCTGGCCTATGGCTGCATACTCTGTGAGCTGCTGTTCACGCCATTCGACGAACAGCGATTCCAGCTTTTCTTCCCAGTGCCGGGCATCCTGCAGACTTTGTCGCAGATGCTGTAAAAGTGGTAACAGGGCATCCGTCGCCTGTGTCGAGGCATCCCTACGCGAGAAGTCCTGCGTCATGAACAGCACCCGGCAAATCGCCAAAGAAGGCGAGGTCGATAAGTCCACACGTCTAGTGGCAGCCAGATAATTCTGATGACCAGGAGCGGCTGCCATTCACGAAAGACAGTATCGGCCGGATATGCAGGAAGCTTAAGTAGACTTAACAAATTGTATCGCATAGGTAAAAGAGTCGTCTTTTGCGGTGACTCAACGAGCAATCATTGCCAGAAACGATGCAGCGAGTTTTCTCCCCGCCCTTTGGTAATCACCTCTCAGTAAAACTGTTGTCAAAATGATTGAAAGAAAATCAATCTGAGACGCAGGTGTGAACTGATTCATCGGCAGTAACTGCTTATCTGGTTGATAGTTATCAAAAAGCGATGTGGTTGGGGAAAAATGGCTCACTTCTTGCCTTCTCATACCGGCATCTCTGATCCGCATGGAATGGAAGCAGAGACAATGGCCTCAACAAGAGAGTGGGAGACGGGAAATGAAGACATTTCTAAGTTTGATTGCCGCAGGAATCACAGCGATTGCCACGTCATCGAGTAACCTGGCTGAAGCAGGACCACCGGTCGTGTATCCGGTCGGGCATCACCATCATGGGGGTGGGTATCATGGAGGAGGGGCTTATGGCGGAGGGTATCATGGAGGGCCTTCGAGAAATTCCTTGTCCCTATCCATCAACGCAGGGGGAGTTGGCTTTGGTTACAACCGAGGTGGCTACTATCCTCCCGTTTACGGCCGGCCAGTCTATGGTGGGCCGGTTTATGGAGGGCCAGTTTATCAACCATATCCGCCAATTTATCGGCCTGTCCCACCGGTCTATGTGGCTCCCCGCCCATGGTACCCTGGCTGTGGCTGGTAAATGAGAGAACCTCTTCCCCATCCACTCCATGTTTTTCTCTCAATAAAAACATTGCTGTCAGAAGCCGCGAGAACAGCCTCTCGTGGCTTCTGCTTTTGGTAAAGAAACGATGGTCGTCATGCGATGGAGATCTCAGGCTTTTCTTGAGGTCCGACGAAAGACATACTTCTGACCATGACGTTGATGGAAGTGTTGTCGGAAAGTGCTGCATGAATCCTCCCTGTCTGGTCTGTGAATATCTCTGTGCCTTTGAAGGTGAAAATCTCCCGGCCAACGATTCCGCTTCTACCGCAGAGATTCGGCGGGAAGGCGCCGCCATGCTGCAGGCGTTGACAGAAGATCTCGCTACCAGCCAGATTCAGGTCGCGGGGCTGGTGCATGCCGACTGGAAAGAGAGTTGGACTGGTCACTCGGGTGTGAGATGGATCTGGACGCAAGACGATGATCACTCGAGATCACTGATTCATTCGGCAATCAGTGGGGGCTGGAAAGTGGTCATCATTGCTCCCGAGATTGAGGGGACACTGGCGGCTATTATTCAGTTGTGTGAGTTTCTTGGAGCCCGCGTCCACAACTCGACGTCGGCAGCAATACAGCTCACTTCGGATAAGCTGCAATTGGCAGAGCATCTGGAGCAGCACAACATCCCGACAATCCCGACACGACTTGTTGAACAGGCTGAAGAACTTGGCACACACTCCCGATATGTCGTGAAGCCGATCGACGGAGCGGGGAGTCTCGATGTCTTTGTGGTGAGCGACTGGAGAGAGGCCCCAGAGACAGAAACCTGCCAGATTGTGCAACCTTACCTGCGCGGCCGGTCGGCTTCTGTGGCAGTGATTATGCCTACGTTGGGCGGCGCAAAAAATCATGACTCACCTGGGCAAAGCTCGATGGCATCGATTGTGTGGCCCGCGGCTTCTCAACGGATCATTGAAAGCCCGGGCGAAGGCGATCTTCCGGCCAGCCTGAAGTACCAGGGGGGGGCATTGCCCGCAGATGAGTTCAGTCCTGAAGAACGGGCAACGCTGGAAGCCTTAGCACTCAAGGCGTGCCAATCGATCGAGGGTCTACGCGGATATACAGGCGTTGATTTGGTGTGGCCAGAGAAATCGACGGAGCCTTTGGTGGTTGAGATCAACCCCAGGTTGTGCACCAGTTATCTGGGCTATCGACAGATCTTCGGACCACAGGCAGCACTGGTTGTGGCGGGCTATAGCGAGGCTGCTGCAATGGTAGAAACTTCTGCTGCTGATGAAGCTCGCGAGAAGATCAGTCGAGCAGAATGGTAAGCATCAGTTCGTTTTTGCGGGATCCATCTTCTTGCGTTCAGCCAGCTTGGCCAGCCAGCGGACAGGATCGGCTTCAAAGGCTGATTTACAGCCTGAACAACAGACCCAGTAGGTTTGCCCCTGATAAGCGACACTGGTGGTTCCCAGGCCTTGAGAAACGATGCATTCTTTCTCGCCGTAATCACTGTCATTGAGGGCAAAGCTGGTTCCCTCGCGCTGTGTGTTGATCGTATCGACTCGGACGTAAGTGCCACTGCCTCGTTGACGGTCGAGTTCGATCAGGTAGCGATTGTTATCCTGCTGGCTCAGGGCGAGCTTCCAGATCTCATCGGCTGGTTCGGCTGCCTTTTCCACAAACTCGAGTTTGTAGGTTCGCTGCAGCTTGTCGTCATCACCTGCCACGTCCTGAACCTCTTTCGTGAAGCTACCCAGCCAGTTGCGAGTAACACCATCGGCATCAGTCGTGGTGAGCTGATAGGACTGATCTTTCACCAGAAAGGTCAAACGCCCTTCGCGGATGTATTTTCCAGTGGGTGACTTGATGACAAGTGCGGGCTGCTTGGGGTCGGTTGTTAAATCCCACATCCACTCTGGCTGGTCGAGGAGGGCTTTGCGGGCATTCCCTTTCCAGCGGCCCAGAAGGACCTGCAATGGCTTCAGGGCATCCATCACCGAATCGATCTTGGATTCATCGATCGTTTCGGTATCAGTTCCAGAACCAATGGCACCGAGCTGTATGGGCTGGAAGCGTTTTCTGGGTGGTGTTGTTGAGGTCTGAGAAGCCGCAGGATTTTGAGAGTTGGTGGTTGCCGAGTTGGTTTCTGTTGGTGTCGCAGCTGGCGAAGGTGTGGCCTGAACGGTGGGCGTCTGGGAGCCGGGAGCCTGAGCGGTGGACATGGGGGGCTTGGCACTACCGCCACAGGCCGATATGAAGAACAGGCTGGTCGCCAATGTGCCTAACAAGCCAGCTCGCCGGACGAATTGATTGAAAACCACTTGTTCACCTCTTGTCTACGCAACCGATTCGCTGTCGACCCCGGGCAGATGTTCATGAGCCGGGATCTCGTTCGGTCAGATTCCAGCAGGGCCTGTGCAGGCAGGTGCCAGCAAACATTCTGACCTTCAGGATACACCAGAGCAGTGCGGACGGGGAGACCGATTGGAATCAGCCCAGCCTGATGTGTGTTACCAGTCGTTGTTCCGCCCGTGATCTCCACTCTGCACAATGACCTCACGCGGTACGAAAAACGTCGCCGGGGATTGCACGAAGTGAAACAAATCTGAAAAAAACAGCGGAAGTGGCTTTGAGAACCACTTCCGCTGGCGTGCAGAAATTTTTCCTCAGGTAATCCCAAGGTTACGAAACCAGTGACTGGAGAAAACGGCGACTCAGGCCTTAAGTTTATCGAGCTTACCTGTGCTGTCGCCCAGTCGATCCGCCGAGACGCCCATGCAGTCGAGCATCGAGAGGAACAGATTGTTGAGAGGCGTATCTTTTGGATAGACCACGTGCCGACCTGTGTCGATCCGGCCCGAACCACCCCCTGCCAGAAGAACTGGCAGATCGTTGTGGTTGTGGCGGTCGCCATCGCCAATCGCACTGCCGTAAACAATCATCGAGTGATCGAGAACTGTGCCGTCGCCTTCCTTCATCGAATCGAGTTTTTCGAGGAAGTAAGCGAATTGCGTGATCAGGTGTCGATCGACTTTTCGCAGCTTCTCGAGATTTTCGGCCTTCTTCTGGTGATGTGAAATCTGGTGGTGACCTTCATTGACCCCCACGACCGAGTAGGAGCGATTCGAACCCTCATTGGAAAGCATGAAGGTCGCAATGCGTGTGGAATCTGTCTGGAAGGCGAGTGCCAGCAGATCGAACATCAGCCGGGTATGAACGATTTGATCCTTGGGGACTCCATCGGGAAGTTCCATATCAGGGATCACGATCTTGGCGGAATCACTCGCTGCCCGTTCCAGACGCTGCTCGATTTCGCGAACACTTGTAAAGTATTCATCGAGTTTGCGGCGGTCAGTTTTACCCAGCTTCTGCTGGAGCTGGTCGGCATCGGCCTGAACCATATCGAGAATGCTCTGGCGGTAATGATCTCGCTTTTTACGATTCTTGATTTCATCAACGCCACCGCCAAACAAACGTTCAAAGACGAGTTTGGGGCGGATTTCTTTCGCCATCGGTGTCGTGGGGGATTTCCACGAAATCGTATTTGAGTAAGCGCAGCTATAGCCTGAGTCGCACTGGCCGGCATTGCGGCCCCCTTCGAGCCCCAGTTCGAGCGATGGCAGTTTGGTCGCAGTGCCAATCTGTGCGGCAGCGACCTGATCGACCGAAACACCAGCCTGAATATCGGCCCCGGCTGTTTTGCGAGGATGGACACCTGTGAGGAATGTCGCTGCCGAACGTGCATGATCACCCGGCCCGTCGCCTAAAGCCCGCGCATTATTCTGCGCCAGGTGGGACATGACGTTGAGCTTTTCTTTGACCTTGGCAAGTGGCTCCAGTGATGGCGGCAGTGAGAAGCCAGCCCCTTCTTTGACAGGCTGCCAGGAATCCATGACCACACCGTTGGGCACAAAGACAAAGGCCATGCGGTTCAGAGCTGTCGATGCCATTGCCGCTTCAGCGGTCGCCAAGTGAGCGGGAAGCATCGCTTCCAACACCGGGAGAGACATCGTCACACCCAGCCCTTTGAGCATCGTGCGGCGATCCACTGCTGATTGCCAGCGGGAGAGTTTATTGATGTTCATAGTGTTGACCCTTCACCACGACGAAGCCGGAATGGTTCGCTCTTGACGATCTCTTTGACCAATACTGAGAAACGGAAATTCTGGGCACTTAGCTCACTGTTAATGCGATTTACCGAGCAGCGATCATAATATTCCAGCCCCCGGCCCAGTGCATACGTTAGAAGCTTCTCAGTTAAACATTCGGTGAACGCTTTTTGTTTCTTGGTCTTCAAAATATTGACCATTTCGACTGGCCCGCTGAACGAATCGCCACTGGGCAATGTTCCCGAGGTATCGACTGGCTTGCCACCTTCGTCTTTGCGGTACCGGCCAATGGCATCGAAGTTTTCGAGGCCAAAGCCCAGAGTGTCCATCGTCTTATGGCAAGAGGCGCAGGCCGGATTTGACCGGTGCTGTTCCATTTGCTGGCGGAGTGAAAGGCCAGCGGATTGCTCTTTTTTGTCTTCTAATTCGGGGACATTGGGGGGTGGTGCAGGGGGTGGAGAATCGAGAATCGTTTCCATAATCCATTTGCCGCGCTTCACAGGGGAAGTGCGTGTGGGATTGGAGGTGATCGTGAGCACACTGGCCTGAGTCAGCACACCGGCTCGATTTGTCCCGGCAAGACTCACCTGGCGGAATTCGTTCCCCTTAACATCCGGGAGGCCGTAGTGTGCGGCCAGTCGTTCATTCACAAACGTATAGTCTCCCACGAGCAGATCCAGAACGCTGCGGTCTTCCTGCACAATGGCGCGGATGAACTGCCGAGTCTCTTCCTTCATGTCACGGCGCAGATCGTCATTGAACTGCGGGAAGGCTTTTTGATCAGGGGTGACTTCGTCAAGAATGCGCAGTTGGAGCCATTGTTCGGCAAAGTTCTCGACGAGAGCTGAGGATCTGGGATCCTGAAGCATGCGGCGGACCTGGGCATCGAGAATCAATTCGTTGCCGAGATCGCCCACCCGGGCATGTTCAAACAGTTCGTCATCGGGCATCGTGCTCCACAAGAAGTACGACAGCCGTGACGCCAGTTCGTACGAGTTGATGATGTGGGCACTCTTGGGATTTTCGGGTTCTTTGTCGGATTCAATACGGAAGAGGAAATGTGGCGAAACCAGCACTGCTTGAACGGCAACCTGCATCCCGAATTCAAAGGTTTCACCGGCTGCGGTGGCTCGCTCGACCAGACCGACAAACTTCGATAGTTCCTCGTCTTGTGGCGGACGACGGAATGCTCGCGTGACAAACGGAGTAAGGTTCTCCCGGGCTGCTTCACTGATCGTTTTGCCGGGTGCTCCATTTTCACCACTGGCCGAGGGAACAGCTTTCACCA
>JAIXUU010000449.1 GCA_027483405.1 Planctomyces sp.
GCAAGGTCTGCTCGATTTGCACGAGCACGTCACTGACCCGCTGGGCCACATCCAGCTGGCTGGCGGCATCGATGAGCGACTTGTTCAATTGAGAAAACTGCCCGACAGTTCCCCTGGCGACATGCAACATTTCTGTCTGGCCAGAAAGCGATTGATACAGATTTTCCTGTTGAGCAAGAATTTCCCGGGCAGAGGCAATCAAAGGTTTCTGAGCAATGGCCGTGCGCTGCAGGGACTGTGATTGCTCTAAAGCCTGCTGAGCCGAAGCGGTCGTTTTTCCGAGTTCAATCAGTTCGGATTGCATTTGATCGAGCCGGTCGCAAGCCACCTGAGCCTGCTCAGCAGCAGGAGAGATCGCCACAAGGCCTTTCGTCAACTTCTGCAATTCTGTGAGGCTTTGAGCCAACTGAGCTGTCTGATTCGATTCGACCAGCATCGCCTTGTTGAGATTTTCCCACTGACGCAAAGCAACTTTGGCTTCTGTCAGGTGTTCGCGTTGCGACCTGAGTTCAGAGAGCAGGCTGGTGGTGTAACCACTATCCACAGATTCCTGAATCAGCACTTCAACCTGCGAATTGACTGTTTTCAAATTCTGCCTCAGTGAGGCAATCTCGGCATTCATAGGCCGAGCGACAAGAAAGTGCATCCCCAACAGACCGGCTGCCACTCCCACAATCAGCATGGCCCAGGCCAAACGCTGCTGATCCTGAATCTGTTGTTCCATCGCCCTGAGTTTTCCCTGTTCCGACATATACACAATGATTTCTCCGATCATTTGATGTTAGGGCTGCAACTGGGAGCATCTGCCAATCCACAGCCAATCTTTTTGCTGTGAGTTCTATCGGCACTTTTCGCCGCTCGGTTGATGGTTTGGGCAGCCTGCTCAAAGATTAACAATCGCAACCATCACAAAAGCTGCGATGAGTCTGCGAGCAGGCGATGACGTATGATCGAGGCTCGTCTTTTCCAAATTGTCGCTGAATAAGGAGTTAGCCATGACGCAGGCCTCTGGTTCATACAGCATCAGGCGGGGGAATTCTGCTGATGCTGACGTTCTTGCCGCCTTTAATGCGGCCATGGCTCTGGAGACCGAAGGGCGAAAACTGGACGGGCCAACGCTCCTGCGTGGTGTGCAAATGTTGCTGGCTGATGAGCAGCGTGGAGCCTATTTCGTGGCAGAAGCATGCGCGACAAAACAGCTGGTTGGCCAGTTATTGATCACCCGGGAATGGAGTGACTGGAGAGCCGGTGAGTTCTGGTGGATACAGAGTGTTTATGTACGGCCGGAAGATCGCCGGCGGGGAGTATTTCGCCAGCTCATGCAGCATGTGGAACAAGCCGCCAGGCAAGACAGCTTATGCACAGGTCTGAGGCTGTACGTCGATGGCGACAATCAGTCGGCAAAACAGGTCTATCAGACTCTGGGATGGTGCAGAACCAGTTATCAGGTCATGGAAATCGACTGGTCAGGCTGCGCGCACGCGGTCGATGCATGACAAAGGTCGAAGATGCACCTGATCACGATACTCACTCCCTTGTGAGTGATCTGACACGATTAACCAAAGCTGTCAGAACCAACGGCGAGCATCTCGTGACTGTCATCGCGGCGTTTTCCGTGATGACCATTGAGATCGACCCCGGAATCATCGTTAGGGGCCGAAAACAGGTCGTCAAAACGAGGCGCATCATTCAAAGGCTGCGATCCGCGCGGTGGCTCATTGACCGAGGAATGTTCACTGAATTTCCGACGAGAAATCCCACTCTCACTGGCAGGAGAGCCGCTTCCCGGAAATGCTGTGGAAGGAAGTGAATAGCCTGGTAACTCCGCATCACTATCAGCAATCGCCAGTGGCAGTTCAGAGCTGACTGGAGATGTGGCAGAGGCTCTCAGCGCGGGTGTGAAGCCTGCAGTCTCCACAATCTTGTTGTCGACAAGTTGTGGCTTGTTGTGCAGTTTGAATCCAATATCCCCGATCAGAATCTCATCGCCCAGTCGCAGCCGATGCTCTTTACGGATACGGGCTCCGTTGATGGAAACACCGTTAGTACTTCCCAGATCGCGAATCACCCAGCGATCATTCACCTGGGCGAAGCAGCAATGCTTGCGGGAGACTTTGCGACTGTGAGTCAGCACGACATCACAATCAGCCTGACGTCCCACGAGGACAATCGACTTCTCCAGCGGGATCACTGTACCACCGGCATCGAGAGGAATCAGGAAAGCTGGCATGGCATTACCTTGTCACTGCGGACAGGACAATTTGATTCAACGATCCACCTTCCGAGGGATCTCTTCAAAATTGTCTTTGAACAAAACGATCCTGCCGGATTCCATATCCACAATTCAGAAGCCTGCCTTGGCACAGTTATAAAGCATCAATAATTTGGGAGACTCAACTATCACACAGCGTTTGCCATGCCAATGCATTACTAAAATCGACAGATTTGTATCTTAATCCAATTCTGAAGGCTGATAACAGAGCAAACCTGCCCAGGAGATGTGATCAAAAGAGCACTAGAGAGGCAGGGGCAGCTAAGCCATCGAATCCTAATGAAGTCAAGTCATCCTGCTCACGCATCAGACGGCTTAGTTCACCTACATCAGTTATCGTAGTCAATAGAGGGGCAAACGGAATGTGAATTCATGAATTCCGTAAGAAGTCGATGGATTTTTCTGTCCGACAAAGCTCGACTTGCAGGCATTGACCATTAGAGAGGCAGTACCCGCAAATTTACAGCCTGAGGTATGGTCGGCTCACGAACGATTTGACGAGTTGTAGATTCTGTGCAGAGCGCTGCTGAGCAGACTGCTTCTCGGTCGGGAAGTTTCCTGCGAAATTCCTGAAAATGCCGTCGCGAGACGAGGCAGCGGAGCCATCAAAGTGGGGGTCAGCTTCTCCACACTCTCCAGGAAATTTTCCCAGCCGGCACTCAGAACCGTCGCCAGAGGATGTGGCCTGGCAGCAAAGCTGTCGAGAAAGTCGGCCACACTGTCGCTGTCGTAACCCCATTCCAAAGCGGTTTCATGCTTGGAACAGGTGCAGGAAATCAGAATATCGACCCATCGCTCATAGCGTTTCCGGAAGAGATTGATCTCGGAAAAACCAGAGGTTCGATCCTCTTTTTGTAAGGTCCGATAGGCCCAGACCATCAGTTGCTGTTGTGACTGAGATAATGAGAGGACGAGTCGCTCGACAGCAATCAGATCATCACTCAACGCTGATTGATGATCGGCCAACGTGATGGATGACCAGACACGCATGATGCCATCCGACATCAGCACATGCATCAGCAGGTCAGTCGTGGTGAGATGAGCTGCTGACGCGTACTGGCTCAAAGCATGCTCACTGGCTGTCGTGCGCACCAGCTCCGTACCCAGGGTTTTCTGAGCCTGCTTCAGTGGCAGCCAGATATTGTCAGTCATCAGCCGGCGCTGAGCTGATGGCAACAGCGTCCAACGGAATAATGACCCCAGCAGTTCTCGATACCCGGTGGAATTCAAGCTTCGCTCTACCTCATCGTCGGCCATGAATCATCGATCGACATCTCAGATCATCATTCGCAGGCAGTAGAGCTTGCCGCAGAAAAAGAGCAATCGCCAGTCGAAAATCGGAGGGCGATCCGTTTTTGCTGTTGCGAGAAAACCACATCCCGGAACCAACGATTCCTTCCTGTCCACGACATGGGAAAAACCCCCGTTTCTAAGTGCCAAAAGCAGGAATAACACGACATCTCGACATCCGGATCAACGCTGATTTAAAGCGACACAGGCAGCACGAGAAGAAGTTCCCGTACTGCCTGTGACGTCGAAGTGGAGCAAGAAACAAACAGTCTTGTTAGAACTCGTTGACCGTTTCTCCCGAGGCACGAGTTCCTATTGCACCCCACACACCATAAGGAGATGGGCCGCTGCCAGGCGAGGTCGCATTGGGATCACCGGCACTGATGTTTTCGCTGATGAATCGCACAGCGCCATCACCCATCAACGCATGAATGCCCCCTGTATGCCGACTGGAAGCCGTGGCGTGGCCCCAACCACCATCGACCGTTGAGCTTTGGCAGGAAGGACCGTTGGGTCGAACAGCAGTGGCCACAAAGGCGAAGTAAGGCCGTCCATCCCAGGCACGTCCTCCTGGTGGTCGGAAGTCGGTCCGCACAGCACCAGTCAAAGTACGGGTGGCAGGATCAATCAGGCTGAGACAGGCCTGAGGTGTGCTGGTCGTTACACCCACAGCCACACCACCCAGGATCGCTGTGGTATCGACACCACCCATGACAGCTTCGGCCATCATAATGGTATTGCTGGTCCCATCGGTCACATCGCGCATCCCCGTATTGCTGCGGTAGGCGAACATGCCGCGAGTATTGGTGCCATTATTATCGTTCAGAGTATCTCCCACACTCACGCGATAGTTGAGCAGGCTGGGGCTTTCACTGCGATTGCCGGGTGGCACATCAGATGGGCAGATGAAGCCGGGAATATCAACGGTAAAATAAGCGGGGCGATTCCAGGGATCAGCCATGCCCGCCCCGGTATTGGCCATGATCGTGTTATACAATGGTGTCTGATCGACATACGGCAGAATACTGATCGCAAAGGAATACCGACGGCCCGATGTCCCTTTCATCCCATCGACACCCGCTGGCGGAAAGACGCGGAACGTGTCGTGGTAATTGTGCATCGCAATCCCCAATTGCTTGAGGTTATTGCGGCACTGTGTTCGCCGGGCCGCCTCGCGCGCCTGCTGCACAGCCGGGAGCAGCAGGGCAATCAGAATGGCGATGATCGCAATGACCACCAGCAGCTCGATCAGTGTGAATCCCGGACGACGAGCAACTCGCCCAGGACGTGCAGTGGGAAGAGTCAAGCGGTACATAAAGAGCTCCAAAAAGAACATTGCCAGAACTGGCAGGAAGTGAATGCCACAGAATGTGGCTCAAGACATGCAAACAAGATTGGGTAGCAAAGGCCCGAAGAACCTGAAATTAGACATATTGAGTCAGAGCGAAATCAACCAGTACGACATGCAGTTTCATGAAGCCAGCCGAAAAGTCACTGGCAGAGATTTTGAGATTCTTATCAGTGAATTGAGTTTTTTATCGATAGGAATTTTCGGCTTTACGGTGATGAGCGTGATCAGCCAGCCAACCCGATGTATTCTGGACAAACTCTTCAGGTTTGTCTGGATTTCCGCAATCGCATTAAAGTATACTGATATCATCGGGAATGTCACCTCCAAAACTACCCCTCTCTATGGTGTTTCCACCAATTTCTGAAAGATTTCCTATGTGTCTCAGAGTCAAACCCCTTCGAAACAAAGCCACACCACCTGCTGCGATCTCCACGCGGCTTTCCCACTATCTCGCTTTGAGTTTTACACCAAGGATTTGTGTTTTTTTACTGGCAATCTTTGTCGCAGGTTGCGGCAGCAGAGTGGCTGTCGATTCGCGCGCCAAAGGACCTGTCGCCGGTCGCGTCCTCGTTGATGGCAAACCCATTCAGGTCGAAGGAGTCGCTTTGGTGCTGATGCCCGCTGATCAATCCGCGGCCGTCACGATCCCCGTTTCCAAAGAAGGAACCTTCGAAGGACAAGCTCCCCTGGGGAGGCACTTTGTTTCGATTTCAGCAGGGCACACCCCGGATGCAGGACACGGCGAAGGCCCCAAAGTCGGTTTTGGTCCGTTGTTCCTGTCGACGGAATCTCCCCTGACAATCACGGTCGCCGAATCGGCAACCCCTCAGGATCTCGAGGTCGGTAACGCGGCCGCCAAAAAACAGGAACCCAATCGCCGCCGACTTGGGCCCGCGACCACTCCCAGAGCTCATTAATCATTCGCATCCAAGCACGGCGTCGCCTGTGAACCATCAGTACTGGCGAAGACTCCCGGCTTGTCTTACGCTGCTGCTGAAGTCTCTTGCGGACTGCCATATCGAGATTCACAGGCTCAACGCCAAAGGCCAATCGTCATGTCACGCTCGGATCGGACACATCTGCATCAGATTTTTCCGCTGGAAGAGTATGGCGATACCCTGATCATTACACCCACTGGTGATGCTGCGGGATTTCATCTGCCACATGTGCATGCCGAGATGGCTGCTGCCACCGACTATTTTGACAAATCTGAGTTAAAGCACCTCGTGTTTGACCTGAGCAGGGCGAGATACTTCGGTTCGCAGATCCTTGGGCAACTGATTGTATTCAGCCAGAAAGTGAAGAGTCAGGGGGGCCGCGTGGCCTTGGCCAATCCCTCGACCGAAATGCTGGATGTGCTGCGGATCATGAAAGTCGATTCGATCTGGGAAGTCTTTCCGTCGCGGAATAAGGCCCTCTCGACCATTGCCAGTCGCCCGTTTTCCGCTCACCTGGTGCAGTTTGGGCGGCGCAGCTTTCCAGTAGTCCTGCTGGGTTGCCTGGGGGCTGCCTGGTGGTACTGGCCCCGAAGAAATCTCGATCATCATTATCACGATCAACTGCTGGGGATGTACCGCGAGAGCCGACAGCTGCTCGACGCCAACCCGCGTGATCAAGACTGGGATCAACATCTGACCAAATCCCGGCAACAGCTTGAGAAAATCACTGCTGAACTGGAGACGATTGCATCAAGTCAGCGAGAGGCTTTGCGGCGGATGATCTATTGCTCGCGCGATTATCTGTTCCCCGCCTTGCAGGACAAACTCAAGCTCGACTCCTATCCGCATTTCATGTTCTTTCAGGAAATGAAGGCAGGTGAGAAGGAAATGCGCGAGCCGGTCAAGACCTTATCAGAGACTCTGCGTCCCGAGGGTTTGCGGAATCCTCGTGCTCTCCCTGCCAATCCCTCGTGAACTTTGATTGCCATGACTGTGGTGGTCAACACTTTGTTGGTCAACACTGTGGTGGTCAACGAGGGCACCATTTGCAACCAACGGCAAAGTATTTTGTGTCGGTCAGACAAATCTTCCAAGATCGCATTTGACCTGCAAATGTCTGAACATTAGTCTGCCGCCCTAATGGGGATTTGTTCACACAACATTCAGGTGGGGAGAACGCGATGGATCTGTTTCGTTTCGCAATGCTGGCACAAGATGACTTCGGCGGTGCAGATGCAGACGCCGCGGCAGCAGCGGCTGGTGGCATTGCCGTCGTTATCCTGCTGGTGGAACTGGCACTTTTTGTTCTGATCATTGCCGGACTTTGGAAGATCTTTACAAAAGCTGGCAAGCCAGGTTGGGCAGCCATCATCCCGATCTACAATATGATTGTGCTCCTCGAGATCGTTGGGCGCCCCATTTGGTGGTTTCTCCTGCTCTTCGTCCCGTGCGTAGGCATTATCTTTGCCGTCATCATTTACATTGACCTCGCGAAGTCCTTTGGCAAAGATGTGGCATGGGGCATTGGGCTGCTCTTACTGCCATTCATCTTTTTCCCCCTCTTGGGCTTTGGAAGCGCCAAGTATGTGGGCCCAGCAGCGAAGAACTAATTCTCCTGATGGATACTCATCACGAAGTGCTTGGCTGTCATCCGGTGACAGGCAAGCCTTGAGACCGCATTAAACACAACAGGCCCGACCATGAATCATGGTCGGGCCTGTGTTATTCAGTCGCGAGTTTTGCCGCCAGCTGAGAACAGGTCGCAAAAAACTGGAGTGGCGATGGAGGGACTCGAACCCACGACACACGGCTTATGAAGCCGCTGCTCTAACCGACTGAGCTACATCGCCAAGATCTCGCCGCAATGAGAAATCAGAATGATTTCGCACCACAACTTTGCGAATGTTATTCCAATTCCCTCCCTGCTCGCAAGGCAGCGACAATTTTCATGAATTCTGCCTGTTTCCTCCGTTCGGTTTCCATGAGTCTGGAGGCAACTCGTTTCATATCAGTGTGTTGCGTCAGGCCTTGTGAGGGATTGCCTGCTTGAATAATCACAAAAACTCTCTCTGCAGATTCTGGACACCGGTGAATCGTTTGCGGTTCAATCGTTGATCAACAGAAATTTTCGCACACTCTCTTCGCCCCAGCATCAGGTTTCTCGTTGTGACCATGTCCTCAAAACTTTACTTCGCGTATGGCTCCAATCTGAACCAGACAGACCTGCAGGAGTGGGCTCTCCAACAAAATGTTTCTTTGGGAGCCATGACTCCTCTGGGCCGGGCGTGGCTGCCAGATCATCGACTGGTCTTCAGCCTTCATTCCAGACGCCGCCAGGGAGGTGTGCTCGATGTCGAACCAGC
>JAIXUU010000353.1 GCA_027483405.1 Planctomyces sp.
CCATGATCGGGATTTCGATCACACTCCTGCATCCGAGTCTGGCCAACATGAATGCCATTATGTATGTCGTGCCTTATGGAGCGGGCGCGTTTGCCGTGAGTTTGTGCCTTCTGGCAGCCCAACCGAAATGGCGGTTGCCTGTGGCACTGGGAGCAGTGGCTCTCACCTTGGGATACTGGGATTCGTTGCAATCGGCAGGGGTGGACGGAACCTTTCAACCCGAACTCTCGTGGCGCTGGATTCCGACGGCTGAAGAGCGGTATCTGCAAACAGTCGCCAGCCAGGCTGCTGAGACTGCCAGCCCTGCTCCATCCGAGAAGATTCTGCTGGCAGATGCCGCCTGGCCGGCATTTCGAGGAGCCGCTCGTGATGGTCGGCAACCGGGGATTGTCCTGAAGTCGAACTGGGAGGAGACACCTCCGAAATCGCTCTGGAAGAAACCGATTGGCCCCGGCTGGTCATCATTTTCTGTCGCAGGAAATCGGCTCTTTACGCAGGAACAGCGCGGCGAAGAAGAAGCTGTGGTCTGCTTGAATGCGACCACTGGTGAGACGATCTGGGCCACGACATATCCCAGCCGCTTCTGGGAAGCCGTGGCGGGAGCCGGTCCGCGGGCCACGCCCACCATTGCCGATGAAGGTCTCTTTGCCCTGGGTGCCAATGGAGTGCTCCTGGCAATGGATCCTGTCACGGGAGCCAAGCGCTGGACGCGCGATCTCCAGGTGGATGCCGGGAGAAAACCACCCATGTGGGGTTTTGCCTCATCACCATTAGTGGTGCAGGGATTGGTGATCGTGCATGCCGGTGGTGCGGAAAACAAAGGTGTGCTGGCATATCGGGCGGCTGATGGCGAACTGGCGTGGTCAGTCCCTTCGGGAGATCACAGCTACAGTTCAGCTCAACTGGCGTCATTTGATGGTGTGAGCGGGTTACTCATGAGTACGAATGCCGGTCTGCAATTTCTGGATGTCGCCGATGGTCACACAATCTGGGAACATCGCTGGGCTGGCGACAATTATCGGGCCTTGCAGCCACTGGTGGTGGCTAACTCGGCGTTCATTGCCACGAGCTTAGGGTTAGGAACCCGCAAGGTGACAGCACGTCAAAAGGGTGATCAGTGGGAAGTGACTGAAGATTGGACTTCGCGCGATTTGAAGCCGGATTTCAATGACTTCGTTGAATATCAGAACTCTCTCTACGGCTTTGATGGCAACATCTTTACCTGTGTGTCCTTAGAAACCGGCAAGCGTGCGTGGAAGCGGGGTCGCTACGGGAATGGCCAGGTTTTGCTGCTTCCCGATGCGGGTCAACTCCTGGTCACCAGCGAAACAGGCGAAGTGGTGTTATTGAAGGCTGATCCTGCGAAGCCTGTCGAGCTGGCCCGGATCCCCGCCATCGAAGGCAAGACCTGGAATCATCCCGTGTTGATTGGTTCCAAACTTTATCTGCGCAATGCCGAAATGGCGGCATGTTATGAGCTGGCATTGGATCATCTTCCAGAACAGCAGTCACAGAGTGTGGTACAACAGGGAAATTGAAGCTGAGTGAGAAGAGTGATCGTCACAAGCCAGATGATATCTCAGCTTCTGTCTGATAACAGAGCGTGGAGACACAAGGCTCGCAGCGATAAAATGTTGAATCCAGCTGGCAGAACGACGTTTTGGAACTTGCACACGGGGCACCAAGGTTGAGCGGATCGAATCATCCTGAAAAATCCGCTCGACTGTGGTGGCCTCTGGCGATGGTCGGTGCTTTGGGGCTCTTCATCTTCTGGAGCTGGATCCAGCAACCGGCTGCGACATCACTCGTTGTGTTCTGTGCGCATGATGCCGTCTACGCCGAGCCGATTCTCCGTCAGTTCACGGAAAAGACGGGGATCCCGGTGGTTGTGCGATATGACACAGAGGCCACAAAATCCCTGGGTCTAGTCGATCAATTGATCAGAGAAGGTGCCACGACAGAATGCGACCTCTTCTGGAACAACGAGCTTTTAGGCATGGTCGCACTCGCCGAGAAAGACCGGCTGATCGCACATCAGGGGCCTGGCTGGAAAGCGCGATCGCCTGGAGATCGTGATGCACGGGGCCGCTGGACAGGTTTTGCCGCGAGAGCGCGTGTCTGGATCGCCACGAATGAATTCGTTTCACAGCTAAAGAAGGAACAGCCCGACCGAGCACCAGCCGAGTTGTTCGCCGAGTATTTCGAAAAGCAGGGCGATCTTTCTCGCGTTGCCATTGCCAGGCCACTGTACGGTACGACGTTGACTCAAGTGAGCCTGATGATACAGAAGGTGGGATTGGAGACGATTCAGACGTCTCTGCGGGAGGCCGTGAGTCAGCGGCATTTGCGAGTGGTGGCCGGAAATGGTGCCGTCAAAAACCTCGTGGCTCAAAATGCGGCGGCATTGGGTTGGACCGATACCGATGATGCGTTCTCGGCGATTGACGAAGGGGCGGCTGTTTCCATGTTTCCACTGCTTTATGGAAATCGACCCATCCTCATCCCGAATACTGTGGCTTTGATTGCTCATCGTCGGCTGAAGGAACATCAGCCGAGGCCGGAAGCCATCCAACTCATCGAATATCTCCTTTCACCGGAAGTCGAACTGGCACTTGCTCAATCAGGTGCCCGGCAGATTCCGTTGGGGACAGTTAATGAGCAGCAGCTTCCCGAAGAAGTGAAACCATGGATGACTCTTCGCCAACAGGCCTGGCCACTCGCGACAATGGTCGAAAATGGAGAGTTGACCAAAGCCCGTCAGCAGGCCGTTGACTGGTTAAGGCAAGAGGATGTCGTTCGATGAGAATGACAGAATCGGTCATCCTCACGTTATTGCGAGCGATTCTCGTCACGAGTCTCGCATGGCCATTAGCGTGGTCGATGGCCTCGTTCTGGCGAACTGAGACCAGATTTTCTGTACTCGTCAGACCCTGGATCGCAGTCCTCGCTGTTATCGTGTGGATGGTCCCCCCCCTGCTCCTGACATACGCCTGGAATCGCACCGGGCTTTCCATTTTCGAAGGCGAACTGGTCTATCAGGGGCTACTGCTGATGCGGATGACACCTCTGGCCCTGCTGCTGATTTTGTGCGGACCTCGGCAAAAAAGCTCATCGTCTGGAGAGTGGTTGGGCCGGGAATTGGCCCGGCAGCATCGCCCCTTACCTCTATGGCCTCGGTTTCGCGGCTCATGGTCGCGCTGGAAATGGGCTCTCGCTCTCGTGCTGCTGTTCACTTTTCAGGAGTTTGAACTGAGTGCACTTCTGGGGGTGAGAACATGGACTGATGATCTCTTTGTCGATCATGCGGGAGGTTTGCCGCTGAACGAAACCTTAAAGCTGGTGATTTTTCCAGCCATGATTGCATTACTGCTGGCACTTGCCGGTCAAACTCAGCACAGCTTTTTTGTCACAGGCCATCGTCTCTCTCATCAAAGTTCGACTGAAAATCGTCCATCGAAGCTGGGGCGATGGAGTGTGGTCGGAGGAGGCCTGTGGCTGGTACTGCTGGGTGTCATGTTTTCGCCACTCGTTGGGCTGATCATTCAAGATGCTGGGGGGATGGGACAGTACCTGTGGCAAGGTGGCCGACAGCGCGTGATTTTATTGAATGAGGTGGTGACCAGCCTGCTGCTTGCAACAACTGCCACCATGATCGCACTGGGATTGGCTGAATACACGACCAGGAGTCTGACACATTCTGCAGGTCAAAGACAGTTTGAATTCGCCAAATGGTTGGGGTATGGGCTGTTGACGCTGGGCCTATTGGGAGCATTGACCATTGGGCTGATGCTTCGTGGTCTGAGTGTCACTCTTGCAGATCTCACAGGATGGCGTATGAGCTTACCTCTCTGGCTGCTCGCTGGTGTCGTGATCAAGATCTTTCCTCTGGCATGGCTGGTGGAATCGATGCTGCAATCCAGGCAGCCGGCCGCTGCTCTCTCTCTGGCAGATCAGGTGCTCAGGCTGCACGGCCAGTGGAGATTGCGTCGAGTGGCCCATACAGAAATGGGATTCGATCAAACGATTTCCCAAGGATTCCACACAGGTTCAACTTTTCAAAAGCTGGCTAACTGGCGATTTCAAGTGGCCCTCAAGCCCAGGTTGTGGCTCGGTGTCTTGATTGCGACGTTCGCCTGTGCGGACGTGCTGCTGACTGCGTTACTGGCACCCACTGGAATGGCTACTGGCACAGTCAGACTCTACAATTTCATGCATTACGGGCATTCGGCGGCATTGACGGCTGAAGCTTTGTTGCTGGCGATCGTACCGTTCGCCCTGCTCTCAGTGCTGGCGATGCTGATCTCTATCTGCATGCGATCCTCGGGCATACGTCCCAGGTCATACGATTCCCGGCACACAATCCCCGGGCCGCCGATGGTGATTGCCCGACAGACTCGAAATTCTTAGGCTGAAGGCGAGGCTTTTATCAACGTTCGTCCAGGGTAGCACTTCTGCTCATACAGCCTGTGGATTGAGGATTCTCTTTGTCAGCTCCTTCGGGTCTTTGCCAGCTTGATCACGTTTCGGCCCAGTTGCGAACTGTTCTGGCGCGAACTGTCTTGTCGCGAACTCTTCACGCGAGTGCCCGTCGTGAACGGCTGGAGACGATCACCACGACCATACCCTGTGGCCTGACAGCCGTCATGGGGCCATCGGGAGCTGGGAAGACGACGCTATTGAATCTGCTGGCGGGCTTCGAAGAGCCGAGTTCCGGGAAGCTCCTCTGGAATCAAACGGCTCACAATCAAGCAATCCATGCACCTTTGACTCTGTCGATCGCCTGGATGCCTGCAGATTTCGGCCTCTGGCCCGATCTGACGATTGCCGAGCATTTGCAGGCCACAGCCCCAGTTGGTTCAAGCCAGGCACAGGTGGAAGACTGGATTTCACTGTTTGAACTCCACCCTGCACATCGGTTGCCCAGCCAGCTCTCGCAAGGCGAACAATCCCGGCTGAGCCTGGCGCGAGCCGTCATTTCGAATGCACCGGTGCTTGTCCTCGATGAGCCTTGCGTTCATCTGCAGGCGAGTCTGACACATGCACTCTGGAAGAGTTTGACTCGTTACTGGAAGGAGCAACAGACGAACGTGATCTACAGCACTCACCAGCCGGAACTCGTGCTGGGGTGTGCCGATCATCTGTTGATCCTCGAAGATGGAAAATTGGCGGCCAGTGGTCGGCCTGTCGATCTTTATCGATCACCCGAGACACAGGAAGTGGCTTGGATTCTCGGGGCGACCAATTGGTTTTTGACGAAGGAGCAAGCACTCTGGTGGGGTGAAGAGTTGCCGCATGCGAATGTGCGTCCCGAACAGGTCGAGGTCCTGGCTGCGAGCGAATCAATCATAGTGATGGAGAGTTTGGAGACCGTCGGGCCGCTGTCTGTGCTGGAACTGCGTGCTCTTCGAGAGCAGCCAGCCCAACCTGATGCCCGCGAAATGGAAGTGGGTCCAAAAACATCAAGAACTCTGTGGGTTGCCGGGCAGCGAAGTTTTCCACCGGTTGGGAGCCGTGTGAGATTGCGGTGGCTGCCACTGCTGCTCTTCATTGCGCTGCTGCTCAACTTATCTGGTTGTTGGAAAGCCGATGAACCCCGGGTGGCTATCGCAGAGGAAACGCGCTGGATGCTCCCGGCCGATGGGCCACTTGTTCCCGCGCCACGCGGATTGTGTGTTTCTCCCGCAGGGGAATTGCTGGTACTGGATACAGCCGGCCGTGTGCTCATTTATGACCGCGAGCATCAGCTCGTGCGGAAGTGGCATATGCCTGAGTATTCCGTCGGGAAAGCCGAAGGGATCTGTGTGCTGAATGACGGGCGGATTGCCGTCGCCGATACACATTATCATCGCGTGGTGATTTTTCATCCCGATGGAACTCTCAGCCATATCTTTGGGCAGGAAGGGAAAGGGCCAGCAGAGTTCATTTATCCGGTCGCGATTACGCAAGACCCGGAAGGCTTTTTGTATGTTTGCGAGTACGGCTCGAATGATCGCTGTCAGAAGCTGACGACCGATGGCCAGATGGTGCTGGAAATGGGGCGATTTGGTCTGGGGCCGGGAGAATTTCAAAGGCCCAGCGGTGTCGTCTGGTCGGAGGGCCGACTCTACATTGTCGATGCTTTCAACAGCCGGGTGCAGGTTTTTGATGCACAGACGGGGAAGCTCTTGCAAAACGATTTCAACCAGGCCGAACTGGCTTATCCTTATGACATTGCATCAGGTTCAACGGAGGCAGGAAAAGCGATTGATTTCTGGATTGTCGAGTATGCGAGCGGGCAGGTGACGAGGCTTTCCGCGAATGGTGAACTTCTGGGACGAGGTTTTGCTGCCGAACCACTGCGGACTCCCTGGGGAGTGTGTTACGATCCTGAGGGAAGGCTGTATGTGGCCGATACGGGAAATCGCCGGATTATCTGCTGGAAAATTTCTCGTTGAAAGCCGGAGATTCAGGGTATTCACCAAGCCATTTTCATGGCACGATTCGGCAGATTTGTTTTTCCTTGAGTGGTCAAGATTTTTCTAAGTGATGTGGCAACAAGCACAGTACCTGCTGATGCGACTTTTTCCACCGGCTCGCAAGCCAGTGACGCCTTGGACTGTTGCGCCATTACTCATTTCGATGGCCTTGACCGTGGGCATTGCCTTCTGGCTGGAGGCCAGCCGGGTGTTACTGTTGACCCGGCCATGGTCACTCTCGCTGGTGCTCTTGAGTGTGTGGGTCTGGTGGCTGCACATGGCGGGGATGCCGGGCTTACCCTGGCTGCGATCGTGGATGGCACTGTGGGTTCGTCTGGCGATGGTCGGAATCCTCGCATTTCTGCTGGCGGAACCCCGTGCTGTCCGTGAGAACGACCGACAATCGCTGATGTACGTGCTGGATACCTCCGATTCAATCGGCCGCTCAGCCAAGGATCAGGTGCTGCGGTATATTGCAGAAACTGTCACAAAGAAACCGGCTCGCGATGAAGCCGGGCTGTCAGTCTTCGGGCGTAATGCGGCTGTGGAATTGCCGCCCCGTACCACGTTTCTGGCCGAGGCACTCAACACCGATATTCGTGGTGATGCCACCAATATCGAGCAGGCACTTTCTCTTTCGAGTGCCATGTTGCCGGATGATCAGGCGGGGAAGATTGTGCTGTTTTCCGATGGATCTCAGACTGAAGGGAGTCTCGACCGGATTCTCGACGAACTGAAATCCCGCAAGATCTCTGTCGATGTGGTGCCTATTGAATATGATTACGAACATGAGGTCTGGGTCGAGCGGATCGATCTTCCGAGCAACGTCAAGATTGGCGAGACCTACGAAGCAGCGGTGATCGTCTCGGCCTTATCGGCTGGACAGGGCAAGCTGGTCGTTCGTGAGAATGGCCAACCGATTGTGGAAGAAACGATTTCGTATCGCGAAGGCAAAACACGGCTGGCAGTCCCACTCGCCTTGCGCCGGCCTGGATACTACGAATATACCGCCACCATTGAGCCCGAGGCAGACGCCGACAGCCTGGCGCAGAACAATATGGCGATGGGTGGGATTGTCGTCGAAGGGGAAGGGAAAATCCTCGTTGTCTACGATCCCACGGG
>JAIXUU010000230.1 GCA_027483405.1 Planctomyces sp.
ACTCGCTGCCTTTGGCCACGAAATTTCGCAGCGATCCTCTCTGGCCATTACCCAACTCGTGACGAGAAGAGATGGCAAGCTGTGGGCCGTCAGCGATCCCAGAAAGCACGGCCAACCCGCCGGTCATTAAACCAGTTTGCGCTCAGTATGGGGTGGCAGCGTCATGCATACGGCGAGAGCGGCACGTCAATCATCTCAATGAGACTTAACGGCTACTGCTTCGAGAACTTACAGGTGAACGTGCAGGTCTTTTCCCCGGTCACCCATTGAGCCTTACCAGTCTGGCCAGTGGTCATTGTTAATCTGGGGGCATGTAAAACATTGCCTTTGCTCTTCATCTGCAAACTGACTTGATGGGTCGCCTGGGGCTCGATTGTTCCTGTGGTGACAGCGATCTCGATGCTTTCGTTCTGATTCTCCATCAACAGATTCCCGGTACTCGCAGGTCTCATCAATATCTGCGGTGCGGCGAGAGTTTGCGTTTTTCCGTGAACGGTCTCTTCGAGCAGGCACTCGACCAGAAATTTTGGCTGAGGCTCTTCTGCCGCCCTCGCCCGATTCTCATGAGTCATCATGGTCACGGAAACCACAGCAGCCAACGCCACACATGCCCAGGCCATTATCCGTAACATGTTCGTCATCTCCTTTTGGCCAAGGCAAAACCACCGAACTTCTGACGCTTCGAACTAGACGCAAAGATCCTTTCCTTCCCAAATTCCGTCAACATCAACTTCCGCTGAACCTCTCACGACATCAACCAACCACGAACAGCGATCAACCCACCAACAACGAACCGCGATCCACTGACATCCATCATCCTTCCACGATACAATCCGATGACTCAGACTCAGCCTTCACCTCAATACACGGAAGCAGCGTTCGGCATGGAAACGATTCAGGGACACCTTTACGACTTTCCCAAGTACTACGACCTGATCTTCGGCTCCGACTGGAAAGCCGAGTTCGACTTTCTTCAAGCCGCCTTCGAGCGCTATTCCAAGAAGCCGGTGACAAGATTGTATGAGCCCGCCTGCGGCACAGGCCGCCTGCTCATCAAGCTGGCTGAAGCCGGTTACGAAGTGGCCGGGAACGACCTGAATCCGCATGCTGTCAAATTCTGTAACGACCGGTTTGTGCGCAAGGGCTTTGAACCTGTGGCGACCGTTGGAGATATGGCTGATTTCAAGCTCCCCAAAAAGGTGGATGCCATGTTCAACATGATCAACACCTTCCGTCACCTGCCCGATGAGGCGGCTGCAGAAAGTCACCTGCAGTGTGTCGCGAATCACCTCGTCAAAGGAGGGCTCTACCTGCTGGGGCTGCACCTGACACCTCTCACGCCGCAGGTTTGTACTGAAGAGTGCTGGTCGGCTACCAAGGGGAGCTTGACAGTCAATTCGCGTTTATGGTCGATTGATATCAACCCGAAAACTCGCATTGAGCGGATCGGGATGAACTACGATGTCTATACACCGACGAAGCAGTTTCGCATCGAGGACGAAACCACCTTCCGTACGTATACAGCCCAGCAGATGGCCATGCTGCTGCTGCAGGTTCCGCAGTTAGAGCTGATTTCCGTCCACGACTTCCGCTATGACATTGACGGCGAAATCACGATCTCCGGCGACACCGAAGATGTCGTCTACGTCTTCCGCAAGAGGTAAATACTATTCTCATATAGATATTATATTTGTAGGATGGGTTAAGGTTTTGCGCAACCCACCTGATCTTCTCGGAATCATGACTCATGCAAACCTTTGAGCAGATCTGGGAATCTTCCCGCACCAATTCGTGGTCGTGGGGTTACCCCACAGTCGTCATCATTGGTGTTCTGCTCCTCATCGTGTCGTCATGTATTCGTTCGCCTGCCTGGCGACGAAGTCTGAAAGTTCTCATATCGATTGTTTTGACGATCCTGGCGACGGAATTCGCAGGTCGCGAGATTTCTGAGAAATGGCGGTTACGCCAGGATTGGGCGGCTGGTCAGCGGGAACAGCTCACACCGGCTCAACAGGACGCACTGATTTCTGATGGGGCGAATCTGACCATTGGGCCTCTGGCGGCTGGAGTACAGGCTGGGTTCGTATTTCTGTGCACGGGAGTGGTTTTATACATCCTGCGATTGATCGCATTACGAATTTCCACCAGTGAAGCGGAAGTCAGTGAGACATACTAAAGCATTGCCTGCTATTTTGGCGCAAATCATAAGCCAAAAAGTCTATTTTGTCACCATCCTTACAAGGAGTACAATTACTCATTGCGATGTAAAATGAATTTATTGGATGAGTTGATTCAGATAATAAATCGTTAACATCACGACAAAAAACAACATTGGCGAAACTCCTTGATCAAACTGGATACTTACTTGCTGATCTCTCCTGAATCGAATCCAAAAGAAGACCATCAACAGTGATAGTAACGTCACTGCGGCTACGGCACTTCTTGCAAGAAAAGACCATGGCGTCAACGTTCTTAACAGATCTGTTAGAACCGTAATTGGCATATACAGATAAACAAAGGCTTTAGATAAAATCGCTACGGCAAAGAGGACGATAGCCGCGCGGCTATCGAAGGGTTTATCTGGTGTGTTGTTGTCATCGTCACTCATTTGGTGAAACCTCCTGATATCCGCCTTTCCTCTTCCGCATGCCATGCCGGAGCAGATCCCACAGCCCGGCATAGCGGAAGCTGGGATCGACATAATGCTCCAGAACATAAAAGCAGAAGTAATAGGTTCTGCACGAAGCCCAGATGGTGATCAGCAGGAGGATCAGGGCCTGCCACGAGAACTGCGGTGCCAGCAGCAGACCTCCCGAGATCATGGCCAGCAAAGCAAACAGCGCTCCTTTGATCTTGAGCAGTGTGGGAGACTTGATATCCATGGCATGTGTCCCGTGTGAGCGGCAGCAATTCATGCATTCATGACCGATGGGAAGATCTGCCGGACAATCCCCCATCGGCACATGTCTTGGGAATTTCGCGGCTGGCGTGGACAAAGATCTGATTCGTACCTGATTGCTCACAACCCTAACCGTACTACTCCAGATGATCAAACCTTCTCACAAAACCCGAACAGTCACACACAGGGCGGACAAAATGGGTACACTGATCTATGAGCACGACCGAAGTTGCAGCCCGACCGATCCCCCATACACTGGAGAAACCTTTTGGAAGCTATGCCGATTGTCCTCATTGGCGGAGGAATTTTTGTCCTCGGTCTGCTGGCTGTGATGGCCCTGTTTCTTCTCAAGCTTTTGAGCACACCTGCTGAGAGAGATCCGGTCGATCAGCACGAACTCCAGCAAAGGCGTGATGAACGAAAAGCCCGCTTTCAAAAACTGCTGACAGATCTCCCCGCATCGACTAGAGACGAGATCATCGACCTCATTGGTCAACGCCAGAAGATCGCAGCGATCAAACTCCTCCGCGATGCCACTGGCATGGGTCTCAAAGAAGCCAAAGAGGCCGTCGAGTTACTCGAATAGGTGGCAAGCCCCACACATCCCAGCACCACAAACACCGAATCCGTGGCATACTCTTCCTGACTGGCGAAACACAGCTGCTGCAACAATTCACCGAAATCCGTCCTAACGGGTCAGCTTCAACATCAGCTTGCTGTTCGATTCGAGCTTAGGCAGCGGAAGGATTGTCTCCGATTCCGACTGGGCCTTGAGCTTGAGTGGCAAAACGACGGTGAACACACTCCCTTTGCCAAACTCGCTCTGCAACCTGACTTCGCCACCCATTAAACGCGAGAGTTCGCGAACAATCGAAAGACCCAGCCCCGTCCCTTCATACTCGCGTGTCAGAAGATCTTTCTGACCAGGTGTTGATTGCCCCTGCCGGAACTTCTCAAAGACCCGTTCCTGTTCTTCCAGGGGAATGCCAATCCCTGTGTCTTCCACTGTCAATGCGAAATGGTCCAGGACTGGAGGCGCATCACCTGCTTCGATGGTCTCTGCCGAATCCTCTGGAGATCGTTCAGCCGGGCAAAGATCCACCTTCACCCGCACCTTGCCACCATCCGGCGTAAACTTAATGGCATTCGACAGCAGGTTTCCGAGGATCTGCTGCAGTTTTCCTGCATCCTGCCATAATAAAGGCACTTCGGGTGAAACTTCGCTCGTCAACTCGAGATGCTTCTTTTCCGCCAGTGGCATTAACGAACCCACCTGCCGCTCGACCAGATCGTAAATCGAGAAGTCGCTCGGGTGCAGTTCCATCCGACCACTTTCAATCTTCGCCAGATCGAGCACGTCATTAATCAGGTTCAATAAATTCTTACCAGCCGTCTGGATATTGGAAACATAGCGGCGTTGTTTATCCGGGAGTGTCGAGGTCGATAACAGAACTTCACTGAAACCGAGAATCGAATTGAGTGGCGTTCTCAATTCATGGCTCATGGTTGCCAGAAACTCGTTTTTGATCTTATTCAGCTCAAACAGTCGCAGGTTCACCTGGGCGAGTTCATCAACTTTACCATCGAGATCATGATTCACATGCTGCAACTCTTCCTGCACAGTCACCAGATGTCTGAGCATGCGGTTAAAGGCATGCGACAGTTCTTCAAACTCATCGCCCGTGCGGATATCGGCCCGCATATCCAGGCTTCCACGGGCAATCGCGTCGCTCACATCTTTTAAGTGCAGTACGGGTTTAACAATTACATAGCGCACAATCGCATAAGCAGCGAGCATGGCCAGAAATGCCGTCACAATGGCCGTTGTCAGCAGAATGGCATTGTTCCATGCCAGCGATCGCTGGGTCTTCTCCAAGGGGAACGAAATCTTCACCATCCCGATGAGATCACCCGCCCGCAGCCTCGGATTCTTATTGTGCTGCCGATGGCAATCGAGACAGGAATCGGTCGCATAGACACCGCCGTAGTAAATATATTGCTGCCTCGAACGATCTCGAATGACCTTAATGACTTCCGATTCACCGCCGCGAATCGCTTCGAGAGCGATATGCCCCTCACCATCGAGGGGCCTGGCCGAAGGATTCGAAAGCTCGGCATTTAATAGCGTCCAGCTATAATCCTTGAGTTCTTCCGGTTTCAGTTCAGCCGCCATCCGCTCGACATTATCGGTCCCGATATTCCCGCTATCCGACCATTTCCAGTGCTTCTCCATGACAATCGGGGCCACAAGCAGCCGGGCTGTGGTCTGATTCTGCCGGAAGACGAGATCGGTGGTTTGGCGGGCATAAATATAAAAGCTGCCGGTAATCAATAGTAACAGACCACTACCGAAGAGGAGTCGGCATTTGCGTTCGAGGCTGGTTTCTCCCAGCATGCGTTTAATCGAGCGATACGACATGGCAGCATCAAACTCCGGTATCAGTCATCTCAGGAGCATACTGCATGGCGACGATGCACAGATCATCGCGTTGCGATCGATCATCGGCGAAGGCCTCAATCCTTTCGACCAGAGTGGCCACAAACTCTTCGGCTTTCCATTCCTGCTCTTTGAGCATGGCCACAATGCGATCGCGACCGAACATCTCTTCTTCGGCATTCATCGCTTCGGTGACGCCATCGGTATAGATCACGATCATTTCGCCGGGTTCCAGGTGGAACTCGAGTTCGTTATAAATCGTTTCGAGAGGTGCTAATCCCAAAGGCATTCCCGAAGCCTTCAGTCCCAATAGTTCGACCTCGCCCGACTTCCGACGAATCAGCGGTAATAAATGACCGGCATTCACCACCTTCCCTGTACCGCTTTCAGGGCGGATAATCACCATCAGCATCGTTACAAACCGATGTCCCAACCCACCGGCACTCATTTCTCCATTGAGTGCCCGCATCACATCCGGCCAGTTCGCTTCGGCGATCACCCGATAACGTGTGGCGGCATAAAGTCTTGCCATGAGTAATGCAGCGGGTACCCCTTTCCCCGCGACATCCGCAATCGCGACAGCGAGTTCATCACAACCCGACTTTGGTGGCTGAGGTATGTAGTCAAAGTAATCGCCCCCGACTTTACGGGCTGCTTCATAAAAGTCGGCGAATCTCCAGCCACGCAGGGTGGGCTTCGATGAGGGCAGAAATCCGAGTTGTACCTGTGCCGCAAACTGCAGTTCGCGATCCATCTCCCGCTGGCGCACCACGGCCTCATGCATCGCGGCATTTTCCAGCGCTAGCGTGACGGGCTTACTGACACTCACCAGCAATTCCAGATCTTCATCGCCAAATGGCTGCATGAGATCCAGCGTGCTTAATTGAATCACGCCTAAAGTCTGAGTGTTACTTCTCATTAATGGCACGCACATCACGGAGCGAATTTTCATCGAGGCCAGCGATTCACTCCGCTGAAATCGTCCATCTTCCGAAGCATCAGCCGAAAGAATGGCCTGCCCGGTTTCCAGGGCCTTGTTAATGATGGTCATGCTCACTGGCACGAATTCCTGCTGATCTCCCATCCGCGACCACGTTGCGCGGATAGCCAGCCGCTCAGCAGGATTGTGATCCCATGCAGGACTCCCCTCGGCTTCGTCGTCATTTCGCAAGAGGAAGAAGCCATACTCGGCTTGCGGGAAAATACGAAATAACGCTCTCAATACAGCCGGCAGGACATCTTCGATATCGAGCATGCCGCCTAATGCCGAAGCAATTTCCAGAATCGACTTGAGCTTCACTTCCGGTCGGACGTTAATTCGAATGCCATGCCCTGTGGCTGCATCTAACGTCGAAATAATCGACGAACTGCCATCTTCGCCGCCCATTCCTGCGAAAGGTTCATCGCTGGTCTCGGGCATCGTCTGTCGCCCGGCAGGCTTGGCGGAATTTTTGCCGCTTTCTGACCTGGCGATCTTCGAGCGACCCGATTCTGTCAGGTCGATCGATTCATTCGAAACAGAAGATAACCCGCCCTGCTCTCCATCAGCAGATCGGCTGCCCAAATCTCGCGGCCTCATCCGGCGTGTCAACGGGCCTGCCTGAAACTCGAAGACAAAGTCACAGATTCGCAGAAGATCGCCATCCCGTAACTCACGCGGGCCGGGAATCAATTCATGATTGACGTGCGTTCCATTCAGACTGCGAAGATCTTCAACCCGATATTGGCCATGCTCTCGCAGGATCTGTGCGTGGTGCCGACTGACCGACTGGTGATCCAGCACGATCTGGCTTGTCGCGTGCCGACCCAGAATCATGCGAGGCTCGCGCAACTCGACGATCTGACCAACAACCGGCCCTTTAATGACCTTCAGACTGGCCACTCTCCATTGCTCCCGGGAACAGTGCGACAACTCGACGGGTTCTGCCCATTTTGACTGCCTGCCACCTGACAGACTTCCGCCTGTGGCGAAACGACTTGAATTAGATTAACCCAAAATGCCACTCAGAGGCAGCCCAACTCTTGCCGCGACATTCAACAAGCGTCTTTCAGCTTCCAGTCGGCAATCAGCCAGCCCACCAAAAGACCGATTGCCGCCCCGGCCAGCACATCACTCGGAAAGTGCGAGAGCGATTGCACACGCTGCACTCCCACGAGGCATGCCAGAATTACAAACCAGGTTTTTCCTCGACGATACAACGTCGAAAGCGCGACAGTCAGCCCGAAAGCTGTCGCAGTATGTCCGGAAGGAAAGCTGTGGCTGGCCACTTTTCCCTCCAGAAATGGGAGTACCGAGGTGATGGTTGTCGTGATTTCGATGTTCGCCAAATCCAGCTCGCGCGGTCTTTGCCGTTCGATCAACTGTTTGGCGACATCAGCCGTGAGCCCCGCTCCCAGCGATGCAGCCAATAACCAGGGCAGCAGCCGCTTCTTCGCAGGATCCAGCACACCGACCGTCACAATAATCAGCAGCGTCCCAACCGCATGGCCGTAATACTCGGCTGCTTCAAAAAACTCGCGGACGATTCCCGGAGCCCGGTGCGCATGCACCCACCTCGCCACCGGCAAATCCCACTGAAAGGCGAGCATCGCACCTGCCACCAGGGCCGCCAGCAGTGCCAATCGCTGCTGCCAGATTTTTTTGCCTGGCGATGATCCCTGTGGCCCTGTCGTGGAGGCGAGAACTTCCCTGGCAACACTTTCACTCAATCCCGCGTCTCCCTCCATCCCTGGTCAACCTGACCATGAGCCAGCCATCAACGACCGGCAGGTCAGCGTAACTCTTTTCGCTGTAAGTCACTTCGTGAAAAGAGACTATCAGAAATCAGGCCCCGGCACGAACGAATCTCAGTGTTCCTCATCGAACAGGTGAATTTCAAGCCTGCTGGTTTTGCAGATTCTACCGCCAGCAGGGATTTCTGCCGACAGGAGCTTTCGAGAGGAAACCGGCCTTAGGGCCACTCTCTTGCCACGGAATCGGTTTTCGTTAGACTATGTCCATCGGTGGGGCGACCACTTCCCGCCGATGCTGGAGAGGTGGCTGAGTGGTCGATAGCACCGCTTTGCTAAAGCGGCGTGGGAGTCAAATCCTACCGCGGGTTCGAATCCCGCCCTCTCCGCTTGCCGCAAAGCCAAAGCTCTTCGATATTTCCATCGAAGAGCTTTTTCGTTTTTCGGGTGAGCGTTGATTCTCGATACCGAGTTCACCCAGCCTGACCTTGGCAAACGATGCCCAGAGGATCGTTCCGTCGTTCTCATCGCGATGTTGAAGAATGCGGTATAGCATGGCGGCCGGGTGCGGTGTAGCGTGGGATGACTACGGGCGATCCGTCACCATTCGTTTGAGATACCACGCATCGAGATTGATAAGTCCATGCCGCACCGCAAAATTGCGGTAAAATTCTACCGCACTTCGGCGGTCGAGTACCTGTTCGGCCGCAGAGGAGCCTCATGGAGTCGGCGAGCGAATACGTCCTGAGGTTACGCGGAACCGGCGCGGCGTACAACGCCGCGGACAAGGTTCGGTTGTCCGACGAGGCGTTTCGGATCGCCGTGTATAAGGAGGTTCTGGCCGCCGACACGCCGGAAGATCGCCCGCTCGTCGTGCAGTTAATCGAGGACCAGATCGCCAGGCACACCGGGCCAGACGGCGGGTACAGCGACGACTTCGGGTTCTGTGCGTTCCTGCTCGCGTCCCGACGCGATGTGGCGGACGCCCCGCTCTTGTGGCGGGCGAAGTCGGTCAGCTTCGACACGCACATGGGGCTCCAGGTGGCCTTTTTGGTGGGGGCGGGTGTGGCCGAGACGGTCGCGTACCTCAGCGGTCTCGGAACGCCTGAGGGGGCGCAGGCTGCCGAGTACATCGAGGAGTGCCGTGCGTGCGGCAACCTGGATCGGCTGGATGAGCAATACGCGGGCTACCGCAGTTCGTTTGCCGAGTGGATCGTAGAGCCAGAGGCCGAACCAGGCGCTGCAGCAGACGGCGGGGCATGATTCGTTTTTCGTGTCCACAGCTCACCGGTGCCCCGCCGCTGCTGAGCTGGGTCGTTCTGCAATGACCTCCAACAGTCTGGAAGTGAATTGATGACTTTCCGAAACGCTTTGGCGGGGTGGCCCAGACGTGGCTTTGCACGTCTGGGTGACGAAAGTCACAAGAAATTGTTGAGATAACGAAGAGTCGTGGCCCCTTTGAAATTTCTGGCCCCTTTTGAATTTGTCGCCGCCGCCCGTGGAGAAGAAAAGTCCGCCCTTTGCGGGAGAGTTCCGAAGCCGAAGAAGTTTGGGAGTTAGGTGTTATCGACTGATTTATTTACTATATGCTGGTGGGTTGCGAAGACTTAACCCACCCTACATGGCTACATGGCGGGAGGTGACGGACGCATGTCGGGTCGCGATTGTGAAGAGTGCGGCATCGTATGGTGGCCAAGTGCGGTGTCGCATGGATTTGTAATCAGCGGTTCGTCGCGACTCATTTCGCAGTTTGACAAATCAATTTCGACAAGTCCACACTACACCGCCGAAGTGCGGTAAAACTCTACCGCACTTCGGCGGTCGAATACCTGTTACTCGACAGAATGCATGGAGCCGCGATACTGACAGCTCAAATTCATCCCGATGAACTGACCGCATTTATAGACGGTTTGTCTTTGCCCGTAATTCGCATGACTCGTGGGTTTAGCTCGCCGCTATTACGCTTTGTGCGTAGCAATGACCGAATGATACGTGTCGCGATTCCCCGCAAACCGCATCCAAACGCGTGGCCATTCGACATTGTCGCGGCTATCAACGTCTCCACCTTTACGGCAGAACGAAACGTCGGTGATGAATCGATCACGTTTACGATACGAACGCGGGGCGAACTACGAAACGTGATTTCGATTGCCACGATTCATCTCGGCTGGTCAAATGACGATGAAATCGAGTACGTATTTGCCGAATCTTGAATCCCAGAATGGCAGGGTAACCAAGCAATGCACCCGAGTCGCGAAGTCGGGCGTTTTGAAACGGACGATTTCTCGTGGGGACCGGGTGATTGCAGCCGTTCTGCCTTCAAGGCTACACCAACATGAAGCAATTCTGTTTTTTCTCGATCGTCGTGATCTGCGCCCTGACAGGCTGTTCACAACCCGCAAGCAAAGAAGCGAATTCAGACGTCGACCGACAAATTGCGGACTATGGCCGGCAGATGGCCGTAGTTGATCAAAACCAGGAACGGACAGCTAAACAATTGGACGAAACAGACAAACAGCTTCAACGATCCAGCGAGCAAGCAGATCGACTCGAAAAGCTAATTGACCGATGGGAGGCGCAAGCTGATCGGCAGGATAAGATTTTCGATTCGATGCAGAGACTCGTTGACAAAATATCTGGTGCGACAACTGACTCGAAATCGAACGCGAGCTCGAACTAGTAGCAGTGCATAGCACACGTCGATCCCCAATTAAATCACGAACATGAGGCAGAACAAAGCCGTGAACCGGAGCACGCGATCCGGAGTTTTTCACATGGATGCCTTACTGGCGCGTGCCCGGTTACGGCAGTCGTTCGGCAGAGTCATTTCAATGGATCGCTTTTGGCTGGGGGAGCAACTCCCGGAGTTGGCGGATGATTTGGATGCCGCCTTTCGCGACATTGGGCGGGAGGACTTGGCCGATTGCGTTTGGCACACCGAAATCATTGAGCCTTGCCCTTGTGACTCGGAAACTTGCGGTACGTTCTACACGGTTTCCCACCGCATTTGGACAGGTAAGGTCGAACGTTTTTTTGATCTAAAGGTCGAAGGTCTAATCTGTGTGCATGTCGAGAACGGCCAGATTGCATGGGTTGAACTGCTAAATCGCCCCGACATTTGTAAGCAACTGATTCGCATGTTTTCTTATGGGCTGTCCGACGACGAACCGGACTTGTGATCGGTTCGTAATCCGCGTTCTCAATAGGCACCCAACCTGTCGGTGAACTTGACCCGCATTCGCTGATGGACCAAAGCGTCAGTGTGGTTACCAAAAGCTCGCTCGTTCATCGCGGGCAGGGTGGCACAGACGTGGCTTTGTACGTCTGGGTGACGACAGTCACAAGAAAGTGTTGAGACAACAAAGAGTCCTGGCCCCTTTGAAATTTCTGACCCCATTGAATTTGTTGCCGCCGCCCGCGGAGAAGAAAAGCCTGCCCAGCGCGGGAGAGTTCCGAAGCCGAAGAAGTTTGGGAGTTAGGCGTTATCGACTGGTTTATTTATTTAATGCTGGTGGGTTGCGCGGACTTAACCCACCCTACATGACTTTTCGTCGCATCTCCTTTGAGAGTCTGACCCATCAAAATTGATACGTCCTTACCACAACGCCAAACTGCGGTAACATTCTACTGCACTTCGGCGGTCGAAAACCTGTTAGCCGACTGAAACCCACAACACACTTCCTCGACTTGGAGTTGCTGCAAAGCAATAACAGTGCTAGGTTCCGGGACATTAGAAGTTCTACAGCACTTCGCCACGGAAGGCTTAAAATGGATCGCAACACAGAAGTTCGTTCACTTGTTGGGACTGTCGCGACTGGTTTGTCGTTATTGATCGTCGCCGCGATTTGTCTTTTTGTGTTTCAACAGATGACGACTGGCGGTACCGCGTCACTCCCAAACGGTATCACGGCCGTCATCAATGGTCCATTCTTCTGTTCTGAAACTCCACCCATGACCAAGATTGAGGCCGGTGGCCGCACTTTCACTTTCTCTCCGACAACAGTCTGCGTAGACGGTGTACCGGTTGGATCGCTTGATGCTACTGTGACTACGGTTCAGATTGATGCTGGTTACTGGGCTGCTTCGCTATTCGTGAACGGCAAAGAGGTTCAGATGGCACGCTGATGTGAACACAAAGTGTGTCTGGGGACAGCGGCTAACAAAGCGTTGCACCGGAGTTATTTGGCTTAGACAAGCTCGCGAGCAATCACAT
>JAIXUU010000025.1 GCA_027483405.1 Planctomyces sp.
ACGACATTCGCCTGGAAGTGAGCGACAGCGTGAAGGATGTTCTCGCGACCGAAGGTTACGACCCCACCTATGGGGCGAGGCCTCTCAAACGAGTAATTCAGCAAAGGCTGCAGAACGAACTGGCCAACTCGTTACTTTCCGGTGAATTCAGCGAATCCAACGTCGTACGGGTCGATGCTCATCATGGAGAGTTTACCTTTACTGCATCGAAGGATTAGCCCGATTGTTCGGTTGAGACTCGAGTACAGAAGCTGTCCGTTGTTGATCCAACAGCGGACAGCTTTCGTTTGTGACATTGAGAGTATGGCGGATAAGTACTTTCGGAGTTGATTGACCGCTTTTGCCGATCAGCGGGAGACTGAGAAAAATGCAGCTGAGAACACTTCAAAAGAAATTTAAACAGATTGCCCGGCAAATCGGTTCGGCTGACGCAATGCGGTTAACACCCGATGGTTTCGGAACTCCTTACGCCGAAAAACGTGATGATCTCTACTTTTTTGTCGTCGAAGAAAGAGGCGTTGAATTTGAGCGGAGACAGACCACTGATCCAGCTGAACTTCTTTACTGGTTCGTGGAATCCACAACAGCCCAAATGGCACAGAATTGGGAACTGAAGAATCGCGTCCACAGTCAAGATTCACGACGGCTGTGGTTTCAGAAGCATATCGAAATACTTCAGTTCATCAAAAAAGAATGGGCTGAAAGACAAACGCGAGAGCAACAGGAGATACTTGCAGAACATCCGTTCGATGATGCGATTGGCCAGCGAGTTGACTTGTACGTCCTGCTGAAAGAAAAAGGCTGGGATGAAAAAGAGGCATGGAAACATGCACTCAGCAAGTTTCCGGAATTGGATCACGGCGAGTAGATTTCTGATCGCGAATGTCAGTCTAAATTTGCGACAGCGGCAGCCAACCCAGACTTGGCTTTGCACGTTTGAGCGGCGCCATTCACCTCAGGCGTACTATCGCTTCTATCACCTGGTCAGTTCACAGGGTTGACCAACGTGAGAACCCATCTCAATATGCCCTCGAATCAAACGCTCCACTCGCGTTCTGCCAGGCAATCAACCCAAACATGATCGTGCCGAAGGGCATGTTTTCAGTGAAGCACCAGACGGCGACACCCGCCGCGAGAACCACGCTGATCCCGCGGGTGATATCACTGCGCCGCCGGATACGGAACATATCGAGCAGGCCCTGCAGGATGCGGCCTCCATCGAGTGGCAGAATCGGGAGCAGATTCAAGATCGGCCAGAAGATATTGATGATGATCAGATAATTAAACGCAGTCGCTGCGTAAGGCGGAATTTCGACTTGAAAGGCCCGTAAGGCCAATAAAACGATCAGCACGATTCCCAGGAGCAGGAACTGAGCCATCGGGCCCATGAACGACATGATCACGGATCGTCCCGGCGTGTTATTGACGTACCGATCTGAGAAAGCCAGCCCTCCCCCAAAATAGAGCAGGATTGAACTTCGCCAGCCAAACCATTCGGCTGTCAGAGCGTGTCCCAGTTCATGAATGAGTACTGAGAAAAAGACACACCACACCCAGATCAGCACCAGTGGCAGGTCACCTGATCCCCAACCCAGGGCAGCGGCCATCAGCCAGAACATCGGGTTCACTCGAACGGGAATGCCAAACAGTACAAAGGTGACATCCAGCGGAGTTGGACCTGCAGAAAACATATCGATCGGTTTCTCTTCTCGGTGAGTAATCTTTTGACGAACGATTCGACATAGCATAGTTGAAACGTCTGCTCGTGTATTCCCTGAGAGAACGAGGATTCAAATCCCTGCAGAAATTGTGGCAAAACCGCTGACCAAAAAGCCGCTTGGTGAGTCGTGGAAATCCGTGTAAACTCCAGTTGTCGGCCGCCGGGTCGCACAAGAAGAGGCCATATCGCTGAAAAGCCTGGCCGGTGCGGGGTTACCCCGTACTCGAATGATTGCTCCCATACTGAACTGGAATCCTGTCTACGGTGGTTCCACCGTAGACAGGATTCGAAACAGGCATTGGTTGTGCGACCCGGCGGTCGATGTTTTTTGGAATTCAATGCGGACGATGCATTGCCAGGTCAAGGATGTCTTCATGGGTTTGTGGAGTTGGTTCTTGAGTTGGTGGCGACCGACAGGTTCCAACCACACGTTGCCGAGCAGCCCTTCTTCGAATCGAGCGGGTAGCCAGAAGCGGCAATGGATCGGTTCCACAACAACTCCGAAACTTCCACGACTCAGATATCGATCACCCGAAATGGTGCGACAATGGCGTATCGAGGGGCGTGGAACTCAAGTCGATCAGCTTCCGTACGTTTATGCCAGATATGCCCGTACGCGCCGACGTAAGCAGTTTCTGAATCTGCTGACGGATACGCGCGTCGATTTGCTGCAGCAACATCGGTTGCCAGTCCTCACCACTCTTGATGAATTAAGCCAGTTTCTGGGGCTGCCGATCAAGCGGCTGGCCGGATTGATTCACCTCGCCGATCATGGCCGACCTCCCACCGAAAAAAAATCGCATTACTGGCTGAAATGGATCCGCAAAAAGCGCTCGGGGCACCGGCTCATTGAAGCACCCAAACCAGCACTCAAAAGAGTCCAGGAAATCATTCTCAGGCGAATTCTTGATCTCGTTCCCGCACATCCAGCGGCACATGGTTTTGTCCCAGGCTGTGACATTGTCTCGAATGCCCAGTTGCATACCGGGAAAGCGGTGGTGGTGAAGTTCGATCTGAAAGATTTCTATCCGTCGGTCACATTTTCAAAAGTCGTCGCGATCTTTCGTTCCCTGGGGTACTCTCGCGAGATTGCTTTGTGGCTGGCGCGATTGACGACCTCGGCATTGCCAATGGGTATGGCATTTCCCGATAAGAATCCCTATTCGATTATGCTGTTCACAAGGCGTCATTTACCCCAAGGCGCGCCCACTTCTCCGGCTCTGGCGAATCTGGCGACATATTCACTGGATGTACGTCTGACGGGTTTGGCCCGTCGATTTGGTGCGATTTACACCCGTTACGCGGACGATCTCACATTCTCGGGTGATCATCGGTTTTTGAAACAACTCAAAAGATTTGTGCCGCTGACTGATAAGGTGATTGTGCAGTGCCGTTTTCATTCTCAGCCCGCGAAGCGAAGGATTCTCCGGCAGTCGAATCGGCAGACAGTTACTGGTGTGGTCGTGAATCAGCGTCCGAATTGCTCTCGAAGAGACTATGATCAACTCAAGGCGATTTTGCACAATTGCGTTCGGCATGGTCATCAGACACAGAATCGAGATCAACACGTTGATTTTCGAGCCCATTTGCTGGGCCGGGTGGCACATCTCCGGCATTTGAATCCTGACCGGGGAGTGCGTTTGCAGAAGATTTTTGAGAAGATCAATTGGAATTCATGATCGTTGGCCACGGTTTGTGCGTCGGTAAGTTGGCATCACACTGAAGGAGTTGTTACGCATGCTGGAGTTGCTGCGATTACTGATACCGCCGCAACTACTGGCTCCGATACTGAAACCAGTGACGCGCCTGATCATTGGGTTGATGGCAGTCCCGTTGTTTCGCTGGTTTTTGAAGCGTGTTGTCCGAGTGAACGGGCTTGATCAGGAGCTTGAGCGCGATCTTGAACTCTGGTTCCGTGGAGCAATTCTGCTGCTGGTCGCCTCGGCCAACATGGAGCAGGCCTTCTTTGGCTGGGTGCCACTGGACCTTCGCGAGGAAAAGGGCTGGATGATTCTGGCCGGTCGATTAATGCTTGCCATCGGTGTGATTGAAGGGATGCCTGATCAGGGGCTGTTTGCGATTATTCATCCCGGGCCACCTCCTTTCAAAATGCCACCCCATGGACGTATCAAGGCGTGCTGGAGCTACTTGCCGGATTTGATTCGAGGTTTGTTGTGCAAGCATCTCAACCGGTCATCTCCGGTCTTTGCCATCATGGCTGTCTTCCAGGATGGCTGGGTCGGCTGGGTCTGTTATGGTCTGGCGATTATTCAGTACCTGATTATTGGACTGGTGACATCGCGTGATCGAGCGGTCGATGTTCTCAATCAATTTGATGAAGCGATTCAAATTCAAAGGGCACAGTTGGCAGATGCTCTGCACCACTCTGCAGAGCTTGAGAAAGAGCAGAGTGACTATTCGGAATCGCCAAAAAGCACTGAGGGCGCGGCCAGCGAACAACCCGTGCTGACGGCGACATCACCGGCATCGAATTCTGGTCAATAACCTCTCCACCAAGCCACGAGTGGTGTCCCTTTTGCTTCAGAGTGGCTCCCGTGCGGCAGTTTCCACCGAAGTTCCGGCATGAAATTGCATATGACCGTTAAAGTTTCTCAAGACAACAGGTCTGAATGGTCGATTTTTATGTTCAGGGGCAAGGTGTATCGACAGCAATTGCTGGAATCTCGGCAGGCCTCAGAAATCACACCGTTGAAATCAAACTGTTGAGTTCTTCAAGGCCCCATGGATCAGTCGGAGTTTAATGACATGCCTCAGTCATGGTTCAATGTCGCCGGCCTGTCGTTATCGCTCCCTGTGCTGGCACTATCCCTGGGAACCAGTCTGGCTCAAGAGGTCGTCCATTTTCAGCATGACCCGGAACTCGTCCGGCCAAAAGTGACGACAGAAAATCTGGTGCAGGAATTGGGCCCGCTCCCGCTCCTGTTTGAAGAACAGACGCCCGCAGCATCGATGAATCCTCCCACGCCAGCGAAGATCAGTAGCAACTCGGAATCTGCCAGTTCAAACGGTACTGATGTCGATCGAACACGACAGGTTTCATATTCTCAAGCCGGGCAAGAGCCAGCGACAATCCCGCCAGCCAAGTCATCGAATGCCGATCTTCCAACGGTTCAATCTCCGGCAAAAGCGATGGCAGCGCGAAATGCAGCGGCGGCTTACGAGCAACAGGTAACACTTGCACGTCGGAAAATTCAGGAACGTGCCGCGCGTGAAGCTTTGGAGCGTGCCCAGCGATTGGATGTCCGGCGACATCCTGCAGCTCATGCCCCTGCTCGTCCTCCCTTCTTGCATGGAAAGGGCCAGCCCATTTCCACTCATGGTCAGCTTGATCAAGCTCCTCAATTCACGAAATGGTAGTGGCAGTTCCCTGTGTGTTCAAAAGATAAGCCCGCGTACTGAAATTCATCAGTACACGGGCTTATCTGTTATCTGAAACCAGTTTTTACTGGTGAACCATCAGGAGCAAGGTAAGCCTTGTTAGAGGATTGAACGAACCTTGGCGAGGAACTCTTCGTTGGTTTTGTATTTGGTCAGAATACGAACCATCTGCTCCATCGCTTCGACAGGGCTCAAAGAAATCAGACTGCGGCGGAGCAATGTCACCCCCTCCATCACTTCGGGAGAGAGGATCTTTTCTTCGCGACGTGTCCCCGATTTTGAAACATCGATGGCAGGCCAGATGCGGCGATCTGCGAGGTCTCGGCTGAGCACCATTTCCATGTTGCCAGTCCCCTTGAACTCCTGGAAGATCACGTCGTCCATTTTGCTGCCGGTTTCGACAAGTGCCGTCCCGACAACAGTGAGTGAGCCCCCTTCTTCGAAACGACGGGCCTGGCCGAACATCTTCTTGGGAATATCCATGGCCTTGATATCCAGACCGCCGGACATCGTGCGACCGGTGTTCCCTGTCCATTTATTGAAAGCACGAGCCGTTCGGGTAATCGAATCAAGCAGAATGAAGACATCCCGTCCGGATTCGGTGAGCCTTTTGGCTCTTTCGAAGATCAACTGGCTGACGCGAACATGGTTTTCGACTTCACGATCCATCGAGGAGGCAATGACATCCCCGCGCACGCGACGACGCATTTCTGTCACTTCTTCAGGACGTTCGTCGATCAACAGCACAATCAGATAGATCTCAGGATGGTTCTTGCTGACGGCATCGGCAATCTCCTGCAGCAGCATGGTTTTACCACTGCGGGGCGGAGCCACAATCAGTGCTCGCTGACCTTTACCGATCGGTGTCAGCAGATCCATGATCCGCATGGTGATCGGGGTGGGCCCTGTTTCGAGGCGGATCTGCTCAAAGGGATTGATTGGTGTGAGATCGTCAAACCCCTTGATTTGTGCGTAATCTTCGGGTGTGCGGCCATCGATATACTCGGTTGTTCGCAGACGCGGGCCCTGCCCTCGGCTGCCCTGAACCATATCACCCTGGATCAGTACACCTTCACGCAGACCAAACTTCTGAATGATGGTGGCTGACACAAACGGATCGGTTTCCTGCGAGACATAACCGGCTTTCGGGTCGCGCAGGAATCCATAGCCTTTGGGGTGCAATTCGAGCACGCCACTGGTGGGCTCAATCACTTCCGGCCCGCGCGGAGCAGAGTTGTAATTGCGATCCTGAGGATTTTGTGGACCTCGACGCGATTGATCATAGGGACGATTCCCTCCCTGATTTCGCTGGTGACCACCTTGTGAGCGATTGTTGTTGTTCCGGCCGCGGGGATTATTATTTCCCTGAGGAACGAACTGTCCGCGGGGTGCCTGTGGGCCCTGCTGGCCTCCATCTGGGCCACCGCGACCACGACGGCGCCTGCGGCGACGACGGCGACCTCCATCATTCGGGTCGCCTCCCTCATCACCTTCGTTGAATCCACCATGGCGACGCGCGGGTGTGCCATCGTTCGGGTTTTCGCCCGAAAAGCCAGATTCATTAAAGTTCTCAACCGAATTGCTCTCATCGCGAGAGCCTGACCTTGGCCCCTCATCTTCACCACCGGCGCGATTGTAAGCCTCTGAAGAAGACTCACCAGAACGAGGTGCTGGTTCAAAGTCACTGGCTTCTGATCGATCTCGACGTGCGAATGAACCTGGTTCGTCGGCAGGCCCGTCTCCGCGACTCTGGTATCGACTTGATCTTTCGCCACCAGTTCTCGCTGCCGACCGGCGTGGCCGCTGAGTGCGGGAAGAGGCTTCATCTCTCGGTGAAAATTCACCTTCATTTGAGGCCGAAGATCTCGATGGACCAGCCGATTTTGATGGCGAGTCGACGTCATCCAGGCCAGAGCCGAAGTCGCTGTCTTCCTGGGCTCTGGGAGTATCTTGCACTCTGGGGGTATCTTGCGCTCTGGGGGCATCCTGAGTTCTGGATGCTGCTGACGTTTCGCGAGGGCTTCGCGAAGGAGCACGTCGGCGCCGTGTGGCGGCCGGCTGCTCTTCGCTCACTGGGAAGGCTTCAGCACCAGAATCGTCCGGCGACTTCCGGGATCGAGTCGAAGGTGTGAAGTCAGATTCATCGACCGGATCGTAGAACATGGCACTCCCGGCTACGGGCGCTGGTTCGATATCAACCGGTGCCGGTTTGCGGCGTGAAGGTCGTTCGGCACGTGGGGCCGATTCGCTGGTCGAAGAATCGCCAGCGCTGCGGGAGCCTGTCGATGTGGCCCGAGGAGTCCGCGTCCGTTTTGGCTTGGGAGGTTCCTCGCCATCAAATTCGCGATGGAGCCCTGCGACTTCCTCAAAAACCTCTTCAATCACGGGCTTGGGTGTCTCAGTCGAGTTCTCGACATCGTCTGAGCGGCGGCGCGTTGGGCGTCGTGCCCCTGGGCGTTTTTCAGTCATGCGTAATCTCTAAGTTTCAATCTCGAAAAGTCGACATGCACGAGAGGTAATCTCAGTCGTACACATCACAGCAACAATTGAGCTACAGCCCGAATTCTGGAGGTGATCCACCATTGATCGATTCGTGCGACAGACTGAGGTCAGGAAGTCGAGGCATGGATCCTGCCTTCCTGGTGAATGACAATTTCGAAAACATTTGCTCACAGGCAAATCTTTAATACCGATACCAATGTCTCTAAGCAGAACAGGAATGTGTGACCGTTTTCATGGTGATCGACAATCGGCAGTTCGCTTCAAGTTCAGATCTCATGAATATTGGTCTCATCATGAATTGGCATGTTCCGAAAGAGTTCAGAAACCATGTGATCCGGACTTATCTAACCCCTGTCACGATCCAGAAGAGAACCACCCAGAAGAGAACCACTGAGGCGATTTCTCACAGCCAAACAACTGCCAGAGGAAGAGTTGATCAGCAAATCGAGCGATGTTCCTGTAATGCCGATTGCCTGTAATACTGATAGCCAGTCATGCTGAATTTCAGTGATCCCGGAATTCCACTGAAAAGTACATTCAGGCAGATGATATGCTGCGCCAGCTACAGATCTGCTGCCTGATATGGAAGATGTCCTGTCCCTGAACCTGCATGGATCTGGCAGCAAAAGTCAGCCAGGGATAAAACCACCATCCAGCCAGCACGGAAACAACCAACATATCCCTAGAACAAAGAACACGAGTCAGTTCTCAGCAATTCCATCGCACCATCTGAAATCGCCATGCAACCTGAAGGATTTTGAAAACTCAAAGCTGCAAGATCTGCTCACGAATCGATGACATTTTCTGGCAGAACCCGCCAAAGAAAGGCTCTGTCGGAAAACTTACGATTCTCAACCTGACACATCGCTGTGTGGAGGTGAGAGTCAGCAGACAATTGGGGACATCAAAAATGACGATCACCCGGAGACAGTGGTCATAGACCTGCTAAGCCGACTTGGAAAATCGACTTCTGTTAGCTGATGGTATCGGCGATTACGAATCTGTCAATCGTAAAGTCTTGCCCCTGATTGAACTTTTTCAATTCTATTGCAGATTCCACACTGGAAAACCCTCAGGTTGAGGTCGTATTTTCTCTGGTAGACGAATTTGAAGCTGGGGGAGTTGCGCGAACTCTTTCTCCTGTATCGTCTTCATCGATTCTAGAAGGGGTTGGGTTTGTCTATTCTCGCCATCGTTTTTAAACGCCGAGTTTTCTGCTCTTCAGCGATTCTACAGGGGGCATTGCTCACTGGCTTAATCCTCACCTTCACCGGAGGAACTGCTCAGCTGACGGCTCAGGAAGCGGTGCCGCATCCCTTTCGGCAGCTAGCCATTGAAGGAGGCATCTGGCATCTCAATACGCCGGACGAAAAAGTCATGGCCGACGCTTCGGCTAAGACTGAAAAGAGCCGGCTGATTCTCTCCCGGGATGGTGTGATTACGGATATCACTCAGAATAGCGTGATTCCTCCCGGTTCATCGATCCTTAATGCCGCTGGTTTGCACATCTATCCGGGATGGATTAACGCGGGCCTTCCCAGTGGCCTGGAGCCGAATATACCTCTCATGCCCATGCAGGAAATGGGGCTGGAACAGACTTCCCTCGCCCATCTCCCCAGTGATCTTCGCACCGGATTTACTCCTGATTTTGATGTTATGTCCCGGCTACCCCGAGAATTTGCCGGTACTTCGAAGCTACGCGGAGCGGGTTTTACGACAGTCGCCATCTGGCCTTCGGGAAGAATCTGTAATGGTCAAGGTGTGCTCCTCCAGTTGGGCGATAAGCCACCCCGTGAAGAATGGTTAGGTACTGGTGCAGGACAGGTCTTTGAATTTTCGCCGCAATCGTTTGGTGTCTATCCATCCACAGTCATGGGCCAGGTCGCTCTTTTCCGTCAGGTCTGGCTCGACGCCATGCGACACGAGCAGCATTTGAAATTAGCTGCCAGCGGAACCCCGGGGCTCAGTCGTCCACCCAAAGATGCCGGTTGGGAGTCGCTGATCGAGTTCAAGAAATCGGGGCGGCCGGCGGTCATTATTGCGGACACTGCCAACGACATAGAGCGCGCGATTCGACTGGGTGAAGAGCACGGCCTTAAAGTCATCATCTGGGGTGGTAAAGAAGCCCGTCAGCAGATCGAACTGCTCAAATCGACACAGACGCCGGTTATCCTCGCACTCAATGCCGATGATGCACCAAAAGTCGAAGAGTCGCCTGCAGGTCTCGCGGGACGAGGCAAAAAACCTCCCAAAGACGTTCAGGAAAATTCACTTCTTGAATACCAGGAAGAACTTGATCTGGCAGGAACACTTCTTCGCAGTGGAATCAGAGTGGGTCTCTCCAGCCGGAGATTCAGCGACCAACCACAGAAGTTTCTCGGCGTGATTCGGAAAATGATCGAGCGCGGGCTCAAAGAGGAAGAAGCAGTTGCCCTGTTAACTTCGGAACCGGCGCAGATTCTTGGTCAAGAACAGCAACTGGGTTCGATTGCTCCAGGGAAGCTGGCCAACTTTACGATTCTCAATGGGCCGATCTCAAACGCTAAAAGCGTGGTTCGATATGTTGTGATTGGAGGCCGGGTCTTCGAGTTTTCTCACGAGGTCAAGCCACTGAGTGAGTCTGGAAAAGCCGACGACGGCAAGGCTGCTGGCAGTGATTCGAACAACGCAGGACTGGTGAGTGGTGAGTGGCGTGTGAAGAGTACTGCCACAGAAAACTCACTGATGGCCACGTTATCGATTGTGCAGACGGGTGATCGATTGACGGGTCGATTCTCCAGTGAACAGGGAGATGGTCGGATTAAACAAGGGACGGTCAAAGGCCAGGAGGTCGAGTTCGTGGTCTCGATTGGGGCCGGTGACCGGGATGTGACCTTGGAATTCAAAGGGACTGTTCGTGGCAACACGATGACAGGCAAATTGAAATCGCTCTTTGGAACAGCGATTGACTTCACAGCCGAGCGAAAGCCTGCTGCGACAAAGATCGATGGCAGTGCCGCTTTGCAGGCGATTGAAGTCACCACGATCGAAGAATCGGGTGATTCGAAGAATGAGAAACCACAAAAACCGGCAGATGCTTTGAAACCGATGCATCTGGAGACTGCCCAAAGCGAAAAAGATGCTCAAGAGAAAGCCGCGATTGCCAAAAAATTTCCGGTGGAACTGAAGGCGGATCGTCAAAGACGTCCCCCTTCAACGGGTGGAAATCTGCTGATCAAGGGTGGAACTGTGCTCACTGGGACCGGGCAATCGCTCGCAGGTCATGCGGTGTTGATTCAGGCGGGTCGCATCACGGCGATTGGAACAGACATTTCTGCTCCTGATGGTACGACGGTCATTGATGCCACGGGCCAATTCGTCGTTCCCGGCCAGATTGATACACACAGCCATATGATGATGGGCCGCGGGCTGGGAGGAGTGAATGAAGCCACCAACTCGATTACCTGCGAAGTCCGTGTTCGAGATATCGTTGATGGTACAGATCCTGATTCGTATCGCTGGCTGGCGACAGGATTGACCACGGCCCGCCTGCTCCATGGTTCGGCTAATACGATCGGCGGGCAGGACGCGGTCGTTCAAATGAAGATCGGTGCATCCACCCACGATCATCTCTTCCCTTTCTCTCGTCAGGGTGTGAAGTTCGCCCTCGGGGAAAACGTGAAACGCAAGAATGGGCGTTTCCCGAATACGCGGCTGGGAGTCGAAGCTACGATCACCAGGGCTTTTGTCGAATCGCTCGATTATCGCTCCCGCTGGATGGCCTATGATCGGCTCTCTGCCGAGGAAAAAGCCAAGACGCTTCCACCAAGGCGTGATCTGCGACTTGAAGCCTTATCCAAAATTCTGGCTGGCGAGATCCTGATCCATTCGCATTGTTACCGGTCTGATGAAATTCTCATGCTGCTCCGCGTCGCCAGTTCTCACGGAATTCGCATTCAATCGCTGCAGCATGTCCTCGAAGGATTCAAAATTGCTCCGGAGATTGCAGCCCACGGGGCCAGCACCAGTACCTTTGCTGATCACTGGGCCTACAAAGTAGAAGCCTATGATGCGACGCCTTACAACGCGGCTATGTTGCTGCAGGCGGGGGCGAGTGTGGTGATCAAGAGTGATTTCCCTGTCACTCCCAATGCTTTGAACCATGAGGCCGCCAAGTCTATTCGACATGGAAATGTGCCTCCGGAAGTGGCACTTCAGTTTGTGACGAGAAATCCCGCTCGAGAGCTGGGAATCGATGAGCATGTGGGGACCATCGAAATCGGCAAACTGGGCGACGTTGCGATCTTCAACACGCATCCCATGAGTGGATTCTCCCGGTGCGAAAAGACGTTCATTGGTGGCGAGTGGTACTTCGATCGATCCAGGCAACCGGCAGTCATGTCGGAGGCAGCTGCCAAAGCCTCCGAGAAAATTCCAGCACCAGACTGGCCTCCTGCTGAAAAGCGTTTGCCAGTGATGGAATGGCCAGAAAATCTGGGCAAGGAATACCTCCTCGTCAATTGTGAGATTCATCCCGTGGATCAACCGAAAATCAAGCTGGGGATGATTCACATTAAGGAGGGAAAGATTCATGCACTGGGTGAGAAGCTTGAGGCCGATCCGTCCATTACGAGAATTGATCTCCAGGGAAGACGAGTTTTCCCGGGGATGATCGATGCCAGCACGACTGTCGGCATCACAGAGATCAGCCAGCTTTCGGTCACTTCGGATTACTCCGAGATTGGCCAGTTCCAACCCGATCTGGCCGCAGCAGCGGCTGTGAATCCTGATTCTGAGCACATTTTCACTGCACGATCCGGTGGGATTACTCTGGCGGGTTTGAGTCCACAAGGTGGTCGCATCAGCGGGCAGAACTCGATCATCGCTCTCCAGGGCTGGACATCAGCCGAGATGACACTTCTTCGGGATGCGGGTTTGCAGATCCAGTGGCCAGGTGGCGATTCAAATGAGGGAGCAATTCGTGAACTGAAAGCGATGTTTACTGCTGCCCGAACGTATGCAGCAGCGATTTCGAAATCACCAGAATCTTTACTGACGCAAAGGGATCTGCGCCTGGAGGCGATGATCCCCTATGCCTCTGGCGAGAAGAAGGTGTTTATCGAAGCCAATACAGAGAAACAGATTGCGGAAGCACTCCTGTTTATTGAAGCAGAGAAGCTCCAGGCCGTGATTACTGGTGGGGCAGATGCCTGGAAACTGGCTGACGAACTCGCATCCCGAAAGATTCCTGTGATTGTGGGTGGCGTCATCCGGCGGCCCATTCACTCCTGGGATCCATTTGATGCCTGTTACGCCAATGCCGGGCGTTTGCACGAAGCCGGTGTCAAGATTGCGTTTCGTTCCGATGGAGCACCAGATAGCCGCAATACACCGTTCCATGCGGCGACTTCTGTGGCTTACGGGTTGCCGGAAAATGAGGCCATTAAAGCGATCACCATCTCTGCCGCCGAGATTCTGGGAGTTGGCGAACAGACTGGATCGATCACCCCCGGTAAGCGAGCTGACCTGGTCATTGCTGATGGCTCAATTCTTCTGCAGGGGACGCAGATTCATGGCGTTCTGATCGGGGGATCTGCAGTGCCGATTGATTCCCGACAACATCGTCTGGCAAAGAAGTACCAGGCTCGTTTGCCCAAACCTGCCCAGGGTGGTTTTGAAGTGCGAATTCCCTGAAAAGGTCGGTTCAGAATCTGTGCAGAAGGCGATCTCCTGAGCAGAACTTGTCTGCACAGATCTGGTGCTGAAAAATCACCCAGGCGAGATCACTTGAGGGGTTGTGATCTCGCCTGGGTATTAACGGTCGATGCCTTGAGTTTTAACGGACTTCGGTCTTCGCAGGGTTCTCTGCCTGACGAGTTGATTCTGAGGACTTATCGGGCAGGGCCTGAACGAGACGTTGCACATCGGTCCGTCGAAGAACTTGCTCGGTTCGCATGTAACGACGTGGGTTCTCTTTGAATCGATCACGCGATTCGCGAGAAACGAAGAGGAAGAGACTGTCATCATAAAACGCTGCGAACTGAGTTGAACCACTGACGGCTTTGGTTGTGTCCCACAAGACGACGGGGTCACATCCCAGAAGTTTCGGTGCAAACTGTTCGGGGGTCAGTTTGAAATCGGCCAGCTCTTGTTCTGTAGCCATGAAGTAGGTGATTCCCTGATGATCCCACGCGAAACGGCTGTCACCTCGCATCCATTGTCTGGCTCTTTGCAATGCCACCGGACTGAAACCATCCAGTCCAACGTCATCAGCATTGGCCATCGATTGTGATGGAGCCGATTTTCGCTCAAAGTTCTGATTCCCGGGAAGTGTTGCCGGTACTTTGTTCTGCATCCTTTGAGTCGGTGCAGCTTGGGCCAGGCTCATCGAGTATTTTTGAGCCACTCCACCAATCATCGAAGTGTAAGCTCCGACATCGAGATAGTTCTCGGAATGCAGGAGAACCTTGCCATTTCGAGGATCGATCATGACATCGGCAGGCAACCCCCGGACGCCATATTGTTGAACGAGCTGTGGATTCTGATCGGAGTCAACTTTCACAGCAGCCACAGAAGTGCGCAAAAGCTGTTGAACTTGGGGATGAGGAAAGACACCCCGCTCCATCTGTTGGCATGGCCCGCACCAGGTAGCTGAGAAATGCAGCAGCACAGGTTTGTTCGTGCGGCTGGCTTCCTGGAGTGCTGTGTTATAGCTGCCCAGCCAGACACTTCCCTGCCCTCCCTGTGGATGTCCTCCCTGAGGATACTGCGCCCAGGCCGATTGTCCTGTGATGAAGACCATGAGAACCAGACCCATCGATCGCAGTCCCTTCTGGAAGGCCACGATTGTGTTGGAACAGATGTAGGACTGTGCATCCTGGCTCGAACGGTGCAGACATGAAGAGAGCATGAGTGGGCGGCTCCGAAGACAAATCCGTTTTGCAGCATTCGCACTGCAACCACTCAACCTTGCCTCATGAAAAAGTTGCCGCCGTCAGGAAGTTTCTTCGGTGAAGAGAAAGTCGAGAGAACTCGACGGAGACTGAGTTCTGCTCTCTTTAAGGGCGCTTTGCCGCATAAGTAGAATTGGAAGTCTGGGTAGAGTTTGACGACGGCGGATGGTGTTTGGCTTCTAACGGGATGTTCTTGAGAAGGATCGATTCAGAAGCATTCTTCACCAGAAGACAGCCGCTCTGCCTGCCACGGAATTCCCTGTTTCTGGTGGGTGGGACTCAACTTTTGATTCGGCAAGATGATTTGACGATGGAAGTTTGGCCAGGCTTAGGAAGTTGGACAATAATCGGTGGCCACCTTGTGTCAGTATCGATTCCGGATGAAATTGCACGCCAAAAGTGGCATGGGTTCGGTGGCCAACGGCCATGAGCACGGGGGTATCGTGAGGTGCGTCGAGAGTCCATGCCAAAGGCTCCAGTTCGTCTGGTAAATCATGATGATCAATCACCAGTGAGTGATAGCGGCCAGCTTGAAAAGTTTCTGGCAGACCATGGAACAGAGCGTGGCCATGATGAGTGACGCTTGATGCTTCTCCATGGAGGGGACGATGTGCCCGCACGACTTTGCCGCCAAAGGCGGCACCAATCGCCTGATGCCCCAGACAGATGCCGAGTATGGGAATCTTCCCTGATAGTTGCTTGATGACTTCCAGAGAAATCCCCGCTTCTGTAGGTGAGCATGGGCCAGGTGAGATGACAATGGCAGACGGGGCCATTTCGATGATCTGGTGGATCGAAAGGACATCATTTCTGACGACACGAACGTTCTGGCCAAGCTCGACCAGATAGCGGGCGACGTTCTGGACGAAGCTGTCATAATTGTCGATGATCAGCAGCATGTGGCACTTATCAGGCGTGGTCTATGGGTGGTCTATGGCGATCAGCGGGCATCATGAAAATAGCATCTCTTGCACTTCAAACGGAACAGTTTGACGCAAATGGATCTTTACGCACTCGAATGGGATCGAGTCAGAGCCGCGAGCATTCCAGAGGCTTTGGTTAATGTTTCCTCGAACTCTTGAACAGGGTCGGAATTGACGACAATCCCGCCCCCAACTCCCAGTTGCAGCCAGCCCTCGCTCGCAATGAATGTGCGAATGAGAATACTGCTGTCGCACCAGAGATCGGGGGTCATGTAGAACAATGTTCCTGTGTAAGGGCCTCGTGTGGTGGGTTCCAGTTCAGCAATGATTTCCGTCGCTCGAACTTTCGGTGCTCCCGTGATCGAACCACCGGGAAAACAGGCTCGAAGGGCGTCCCAGGAGTCAAAAGACTCGGAGAGTTCTCCCGTGACAACACTCACGAGATGTTGAACAGTCCGATAGGTTTCCACTTCGCATAATGCAGGAACGTTCACGCTGCCGGCACAACAAACTCGCGAGAGATCGTTCCTCAGCAGATCCACAATCATCACATTCTCGGCCACATCCTTGCGGCTTTCTCGCAATTCGTCGCGTAGAAATAAATCCGCTTCAGCACCTTGCCTCCGGCGTGTCCCCTTGATGGGGCGTGTCTCAACGCTTTGCTTTTCGATCTTGAGAAATCGTTCGGGAGAAGCACTCAATAACGACCATTTGGGCCTTTGCCAAAATGCCATGAATGGCGAGGGATTGTGCTGACGGAGCCTCTCCCAGATCTGCAGGCTGGGTATGGTTTGTGGAGTCAATAGACGCTGAGTCAGGTTGGCCTGAAAGATGTCGCCGGCCCGGATGTACTCGATCACACGATCTACAGCCTGAAGATAATCCTCCCTGCTAAAGTTACTCCAGATGTTGTCGTGTCCAGCTAATGCAAACGACGGTGCAGAGAGGCTTTCCAAAGAGCGATAGCTTATGTCTCCCTTTGGAGGAATCTGAGGAGTTAGATCAGTGACCTTCTGCTCAAGCAAATTCATAAATTGACGTGCCCGCGCTGTCGCCCTTTTTGCACGAGCTGCCGGTTCGATTTCGGGCCAGCCTTGAGAGATCAACCAACCTCGATTCTCAATATGATCCCAGGCAAAAACGACATCGTAAAAACTCATCGAGAAATCTGGGATGAGAAAGTCGCGATGTCTGGCTGACGGCATGCGATCAAACGCCCGACCGGCTTCATAAGAAAGCACCCCGGCGAAGCCACCCTGAAAAGGAGGAAGTTCCGGCTGACGCTCGAATGGCAGATTCTTCATCACCTCGGCGATGGGGCTCAAAGGATCTGTTGATGGTTGGACGTTGTATTCATCGCTTAATGACCAGGGGTCGGCCATGACATACGAGTATCTGCCCAGATGGGCGTGTTGAACAGCACTTTCGAGTACGCACAGTGCATTGAGTGACGCCAGTCGATGGGTCACGAATTGGGGGTGCATTTCCGCAATCAAGGGAATGACAACAGGGGGGATCATGCAGGACGTTCCTCCTGTCTTTGATTTTCTAAGGTCATGTCGTCATATCGATCCTGCTGCTGACGCCGTTCTTGCTTACGACGTTCTGTAGCACTGATTTCTGGTTCGGTGAGAAATCCCCAGCGGAGAGATTGATCCTGCTGATAATGTTTGCCAAGTGTTAATGCGGTCTTGGCTTTGCAGAGTTCGTAGCCAAGGTAAAAGGCATGTTCGGCAGTCAAAGTTCCCACACAGGCGATCATCCGATCATAGACTTCGTATGGGTCATTGCCATGCCAGTATCCATCGCGATTAAACAAGTGAATCTCGCCCCGCTCGGCAAAAATGCGAAAGTTCGGGTCTGTGACAAGCTGTCTTAAATGTGTCAGGCCTGCTTCGCCCTGCTCTTTCAGTTTAGGGTCCCGCAGAAGAACAAGGCTTCCGCCCAGATGCTTGGGCACCCGTTGTTGTTCAATTGCGAAATGAGTCAGCCGCCGGGCAATCTCAAACTCCCGAATGGAAGATCGACTCCAGTTGATCACTTCGGTTGTCAGGATGCTTTCAATCCGCCACTCGGTACATAAGGCTGCCAGAAGAAAGTTGACACCTGAACTGTCCACTTCGGTCATCTCTGTCAAGTTCCCGACCCCCATCATCATTTTGTCAGCGGGGAACTGCTGGCGTATTTGCCGATAGCGATTGATGGATTCTCCAAATCCAAATCCGATGGGTTCCAGAATGGGGTCGAGTCGAAAAGGAGTCCCTGAACTGAGAAATGCCTCGCGAGTGGTAACGAGCGTCTCCAGATTCTGAGGATGATCAGGAACCAGGACAAATTCGGCATTGGTCGATTGGGCCCAATCGCGGTTCGATGAATTGGCACTTAAGACAAGTTTGACTCCCGAGGCGACAGCCCGCTGGACTTCGTCTTGTGAGAAACTGTCGATCGATAGTCGGAAGCCGTGGCGATGAAGCGTTTGAATGGTGGTTTCGAGTTCGGGCCAGGCCACACCCGGAAGGCAACCGAGATCAATCACGTCAGCACCTGATTCGCGATAAGACTCCGCTTGCCTCAGAATCTGATCCAGAGAGAGTCGGGGGGCGTGATTAATCTCGGCGAGTATTTGAATTGTATGTTGCGTGAGATCTGGTGGCGTCTTTTGATCCTGCCCAAAGAATTCCGGCAGGTCAAACAGATCTTTCGGGCCGCGAATGACCGGGAATCCCAGAAACTCATTCAGTGAATTCAATTCCCCTTCGACTGATCCGGGAAGGATTGCCTGATCAAATACACTGTACTCAAGGAGTGATTCTTTGAGTTTTCGCAGAATCCATGGTGTGGTCATCAGTGCTGCGACAGTGATCCCCAACACGCGAATCTCAAATTCAAAATTGGCTTTTTGAGAAAGGGGAAGGAGTGTCTGGCGCAGCGAATGCTCTGCCAGTTTTCCAGTGATGAACAGCAATCGTGGACGAGGTTTTTCCAAGACGAGGTCACGTTATTCCAAAAGAAATTCAACGGAATTCAGCACAGCCGATTTTGACTCTGAAATCGATCATTCTATCATCGAACTGCACCACCGTTGACGTTAATCACTTGTCCGGTGATAAAAGAGGCCTCTTCGCTGACCAGAAATCGAACTGCCCGAGCGATATCTTCTGGCAATCCCCATCGTTTCAGCGGGGTTTCTCGCATGACCCGCTCTTGCCAGACCGGGCTGGCGGTTTCTCCCCAGGCGGTTTTGATCCATCCGGGAGCGACACAATTCAAGCGGACTTCAGGGGCAAAACTGACTGCCATCGAACGGGTGAAACCCATGACGGCATTCTTGGCTGCTGCGAAAAGTTCACCACTTTCCCCCTCCATGCCTCGATCTGCCTGATCCCAGCCGATGTTGATAATGCACCCTTTGCCCCGAGATTTCATACGCATGGCGATCGCGCGGGAAAGCTGATACGTTGCACGCACATCAACTGAGTGCAAAAGATCAATTTTATTGATGGCTGGGAGGCGAGCCTCTTCGGTCGTGAGGAGATCCACCCCGGCATTATTGACCCAGATGTCAATCGATCCCATTTCTGACCATGCTTGTTCGGCCAAAGATTCGACCGCATCGTTGTTCCGCAGGTCTGCCTGAAAAATATGCGTTGTCCCTCCTTTTGAGAGGATCGACTTTCGGATTTGCTCTATTGAATTGATCGATTTTCGAGAGTGTAAGCCGACCGTGGCCCCTGCCTGAGAAAGTTCCAGAGCAATTGCCTTTCCAATACCAGATGAACTCCCGGTGATGACTGCATTCAGCCCGTGTAAGCTGCAGAATGCTTTCTTTTCAGGCATATTTGTCATCGCTGACGTGCTCCACTGGGGAAGAAAAACCTCATGAAAAGACCATGAGAACGGAATCATAACAGGCAGCGAACATATCCACACAACAGAGTGTCCACATGTGTGGCACACAATCTGCTGCTAAAGTTAGATGTTGGAACAGAAAAGATGATCTGTCACAAATTCAGTGATCGTTTATGAAGGTGTTTTAACATCAATCGCGGCAGAGATTTACATTTCTACCACTTTTGGGAGAAATGCTTGTTGTGGCGAGAGTGTTGTTGACGGACTGTCCTCCAGGTTGCAAAATACGTTGGAGGAACAATCAGTCATGCGACATATTTAGGAATACTGATGTTCGTTTGGCAGATTTCATGTAATGGGATAATCTGAAATCGCTAAATCCTTGCAAGTGTTTTGAGCAACTGTAAGGCAATGGTCTCGGGAAATGCTGAATAAGTGTGAACAGACCTGCTGAATTGCTGCAGGTGAGCTCAACAGATCAATATAAATTGTTGTGTGGGTTCATCGAAATTGGTGTGAAGACTGAGATTGTGGTTCTGGTTTTTTGATCGATGTGTTTGATTCCAGGCACCAAGTTAACTCTGAGTGCTGATGGATTTGGAATAGTAAAACTTTGACCTGACTGATTTCACCCGCCGAATGGATCGGCGTCACTCAGTCATGGTCCTTTTAAGTAGAGAGCGAATATAATGATTTCGAACGTTGCCGAACCTTTGGTCGAAAAAGGTTCATCCTTCCCCGATCTGTCGACTCAGCTTGAGAAAGACCTCGTTCAGGTCTTTAAGCTGTTGGCCGATGAAACTCGCCTGCGTATCCTGATGTATCTGATGAAAGATCAGGAATTGCATGTGACTGCCCTCTGCGAGCGCCTGGGTCAGAGCCAGCCAGCAGTCAGCCATCACCTGGCTTTACTCCGCGTAGCTGGTCTGATTGAAGCCCGTCGCGATGGTAAGCACAATTTCTACAGTGTGCGCCAGAAGCATTTCCACCGCATTATGGCTGAACTCTTCTCCAGCATTGGAGATGGCGAGCGTGACCGAATCCGCTTCAAGAACTTCGTGCTGTCACAGGAAGAGAACGCCTAAGGTGCTTCCAGTCCGGGGATGATCCTGGACGTGATGGGTCAGATACATTGAGACTTGAGGTTTTGCTTACTTCAAAGGCTCGACAAAATGTGAGGAACCGTAGTGAAAACACTGCGGTTCCTTTTTTTACATTCATGATCGCGATACGCTTTAATAACGCTTGGAATCTGTGTGATGTATTGAACTTGATCAAAGCCATTTTTTAAGGCTTTCCAGGAAAGGTGAGGCGCTGTCTGATGTCCCAAGAGGCTAAGTCTTCAGCTTGTCTGGCATTGGCAGACGGATCCGTTTTTTTTGGCTCTGCGTTCGGTGCCTCGGGTGAGGTCACTGGCGAAGTGGTCTTTAACACAAGTATGACAGGTTATGGCGAAATTCTGACTGATCCCTCCTATTGCGGTCAGATCGTGACGATGACCTACCCGCTAATCGGGAATTACGGCATCAACTTCGAAGATGTGGAAAGCAATGGTCCTCGTCTGAGGGCTTTTGTGGTTCGGGAATTGTGCCGATCCCCAAGTAACTTTCGTTCAGAGCTTTCTCTGGATGATTATCTTCGCAAAGCCGGAGTTATTGGCCTCGAAGGGATCGATACCCGCTCGCTGGTTCGCCGCTTACGCAGCCAGGGAGCTGTCACGGGAGTGCTTTCGACTGTCGATCTCGATCCACAGTCGCTTATTGCCAAAGCCCAGGCTGCCCCCAGCATTGTTGGTCAGGATCTTGTTCAGGAGGTCATGCCCGCTGCGAGTTTTGCCTGGACTGAAAAGCTGGGGAATTTCGCGACGCTGGCTCCGCAGGATTCCCAACCCACCCGCTATCACGTCGTCGCAATTGATTACGGCATGAAGTGGAATATCCTGCGACATCTGACCCAGGTTGGTTGTCGTGTGACGGTTGTCCCGGGCACTTCCACGGCAGCAGAAATTCTGGCTTTGCAACCGGATGGGGTCTTTTTGTCGAATGGCCCTGGTGATCCTGAGCCGCTGACTTATGCGATTCGGACAATTCGCGACTTGCTGGGTAAACTCCCCATCTTTGGCATCTGCCTGGGACACCAACTCCTTGGACTGGCTGCTGGAGCGAGAACCTATAAGCTGAAATTCGGTCATCGTGGTGCGAACCAGCCCGTGATGAATCTGCGGAACTCGAAAGTCGAGATTACCTCGCAGAATCACGGTTTTGCGATCGATGCTTTGACTTTGCCAGCGAATATCGAGGTCACTCACCGGAATCTGAATGATCAGACAATCGAGGGGATGCGACTGACCGATCAACCCGCTTTCAGTGTGCAGTATCATCCTGAAGCTGCTGCGGGGCCACATGACAGTGCTTATCTGTTCGAAGAGTTTTGCAGCCTGATGGATCTGTCGGTCGAGAAAACGAAGGCTTGATTCTGCATAGTGCCAGCTCAGGAAGCAGCGGGAACAATGACTGCTCGCAGATAACACCTGACGATCGATACGCTGGTTTGGCCTATCGATTCACACATAGTTGCTGGAAAAATTGACTTGTCTTTAATTCACACTCTTTAGTCTTTGGGATTCGAAAGAAATGCCTACGGAACGTACTCTTGTCCTGCTGAAGCCAGATGCTGTTGCCCGACGCCTGGCAGGGCCGATTCTCACTCGTTTTGAGCAGAAGGGCCTACGCATCGCAGCTCTGAAGCTGATTCAGGTTACCCCGGAACTGGCCAAGAGGCACTATGCCGAACATGTCCAGAAGCCATTTTATCCTATGCTCGAAAGCTTCATTACTGCTGGCCCGACAGTGGCTTTGGTTCTCGAAGGCAAGTCAGCGATTAGTGTTGTTCGAGGCATGATGGGTCCGACCAATGGTCGCGATGCCGCCCCGGGAACCATTCGTGGCGATTATGGGACGAGTCGGCAGATGAACCTTGTTCATGGAAGTGATGGCCCCGAAGCTGCCGCGAAGGAAATCGCGATCTACTTTCAGCCGCATGAAGTGGTGGATGCCACTGAGCCACTTGCGCCATGGTTGTCGGCTGGTGACGAGTAAATCATATCTGTCATGGCGGAGCAGTCCCCTTTCGACTGCTGATGATCAACTTCCAACGCGTGTGACTCAGGATGAAGTTGAGTCACACGCGTTGTTCATTGGCAGTCATTACTCGCCGAGAAGTTACTCTGGCTTGATGGAAACCCAGACTGCGACTTCAACAGCCGCATTCAAAGGAAGTTCGCTGACTCCCACAGCGACTCGGGTGTGTCTGCCGGCTTCTCCAAAGATTTCGAGCATCAGGTCGGAAGCACCATTCACCACTGCAGGTTGAGAACTGAAACCTGGCGCCGATTGCACAAATCCGTCAATTTTCAGTATCCGCTCAATGCGATCAATCGAGCCAAGTGCTTTTTGCAGGTGGGAAAGTGCATTCAGTGCACATTGCCGGGCAGCTTTGGCGGCATCTTCAACAGAAACTTCTGAGCCTACTTTGCCAGTATGTAGCACCTGGCCATTTGCCATGGGTAACTGACCGCTGGTGATCGCCATCTGGTGTGTGATCGTGACCGGGATGTAAGAGGCAATGGCCACTGGTGGTTGTGGCAGTTCGATCCCTAACGTTTTGAGACGCTGGGTGTATTCATTCGACATCGAGTTGATTCCTTGAGTGCTGCTGACACTGAGTGCCGGGAGCTTGTTGATGAATTCTTTCCAGAACTGACCAGCACGAGTATCCGGGATTCTTGGCTTGATACAGAAACAGCATCACAACTGCTGCCTGAGATCTCCGCAAGTGACTCACATGCCGAGTCTCTGCGAAATGGATGGTTTTTGAGAATTGTGTTTGCGATGTTCACCGGGCAACGAAATGATACAGATGTCGTTGTTGGATCAAAGGCTGTCGATGAATCGGGCGAGATGTCCGTATGTTGTAGATGCCGCAAAGAACGCGACTGTTGATGTCCTTCCGTGTCCACAGATGTGAGTGAGTCCGTCGATGATCGCAAAAAACATGACCAGTAAGGCCGGTTGGACCGGTATGCTGTTGGCCTTCGTATTCGTTCTGCTGGTGGCGGATTCTCGTAAGGCTCTGGCCCAGCCCCCCTTGCCTAAGAATCCGGCTCAGTGGGTCAATTCACAGCCATTGAGCTACGAACAGCTTCGTGGGAAAGCCATTTATCTGGTGTTCTTCGAAGAAACCTGCCCCAAATGTCGGGCCGCCTGGCCGGATATCCTTTCGGCTGCCAAATCCAATGAGAAACTGCCTGTCGTCTTTATTGCCGTAAACTCTGGAACGCAGCGAGCGGAAGTCGAGCGATATGCTCAGCAGGTAAAAATCAACTGGCCGATCATCGTCGATACGGATCGCAGTTTTGAGAAAGAATTCACCAGCAGTTCTGTGGGAGAAATCAGTCTGCAGAATATTCGTCAGATTCGCGGAATCAGCGCTGCCGGGAAAATTGAGAGCTTGCCTTACGACGAATACAGCGATGCCATCAAAGGGCTTGCCCAGGGTGCCACATGGAAAGTCGAACGTGCGGAAGTCCCACCGGAAATGATTTCTCTGTGGCAACAGGTTGAATTTGGTGCTTACGGCGGTGTTGCCCAGCCACTGAAAAAGGCGGCCCTTTCCAATCGCCCTGAGGTCAAATCGGTGGCAGAAAAAATGCTCGCAGTGGTCGATGCCGAGCGGCAGGAATTGGAGAACGAAGCATTGGCTTCCGCCGAAGCGGGCAACAAGTTCAAGGCTTATGAGCTACTGCTCAAATTGAACGATACCTTTAAGGGCTACCCGCTTTCAGATGGTGCTGCCAAGTTAAAGAAAGACCTCCCAAAAGATCCACAGGTGAAATCTGGGCTGGCTGCGCTTAAGCAGATTCAGAATATTGAGCGACAGCTGGCCAATGCCAAGCCCCAGCTAAAGGAAAAGCTGGGTGAACAATTATCGAAGATGGTCACAGATTATCCTGAAACACAATTGGCCACTCATGCGGCGGCACTGCTCAAAGGAGCCGGTTTAGATGTTCCAGAGGCAGGTGGCGCGGCAGGTTCGCAAAATCCCCCCGCCATCAAATCGGGAACCTTTTAGTTCGACTGTGGGGGGGCTTTGTTGACTCATTAGTTTGCGGGAACCAGAACTTCTTCGGGGAGTTCAGCCGCAGTTGCAGCCTTGTAGTCAGCCTCTGCGGCGAAGTAACCTAGTAGGGCGAGAACTTCCTGAACACGAGCATCAAAGGTGGCCTGCTCGCGCAGGTTCAATCTCAAGAGATCGCTCGCGCCCTCATTTAATCGAATGGTTTCAAATCGTTGCATCTCTTCGTTGAGACGGACAGAAGCACTGGCCTGACCAATGGCACGATAGGCATTTTCCAGGGCAATGACGGCAGTGCGAACTTCGACGGAGATTTTATCAGCGGTGAATTGGCGTTTGGCCATATTCTGAGCCAGCTTCCCTTCCACCATCATGATTTTTCCGTTGGCGTTTCGACGTTGCAAAGGAACGGTAAACTGCAAACCGGCTTCTCCCTGAAAGGGACCTTTATCGTTAATCGAACTGGTTGGCCCGCCGACATCTTTTGTGGCAAGAACATGTGCGCCGAGTGTCGGCAGGAGTTCGTTCTGGGCTCTGGACAACTCGATCGATAACTGCTGACGGTCGAAATCGAGTGCCAGCAATTCCGGTCGGCGGGAGGTGGCAAAGGCAATATCGGCTTCGAGCACTTCGGGAGTCACCAGCATGGGTGTTGGAAATCTTGACGGAAGCATGCTGTTGGGGGGAATAAAAGGATTACCCGCAGCGTCTCTCAAATAGAGTGAGAGTTTGACGGCCGAGCTTTGAAGCTTTTGTTCCGCTTCAATCAGCTTGACTTGCCGGGCAACTATCAATCGCTGGTTATCAATGATATCTGATTCGGGACGGTCGCCTTCCTGAACTGTCGCGCGGATCTGCTGATCTCGATCCAGTGCCAGTGCCTGTAACTCACGAGCCACTCGCAGCCCCTGCCCTGCGGCCACCCATTCCCAATAGGCGACCGTACTATCACGAATAAACTGCAGGAGCTGGGTTTTGATCTCCGGTTCCACTTTTGATTGACCAACCTGAGTAATCCAGAGTTCAGCGCGGCGTTTGTCAATCGCACGGTTCTGCAACAGTGGAATCGCCAGACCCATCATGAACTCACCGCCATCGTTGGTTTGGCGATTTCCGTACCATGGTTCAAAGTTACCACGACCCGCGCGATAACCGGCAATCACTTCTCCACCATTCTGGAGCACGGGCTGGGCAATATCGAAACCATTGCGATACGTCTGGTAGTAGCCCAAGGGCTGGTTATTCAGATCAGCATTCAGCTTGAGGTCAAAAGCTCCCTGGGCAGCGAGATTGGCTCCATTGGCAATATTACGTCCATAAAGTGCATTCCTCAAAAGAGGAAACGACATGTAGACCGAGTCGATGACACTGTTGAGTACCAGGGGTGGACTGACTCGCTCATCACCCACGATGGGAATCTCATCGACACTGCCCGGGCTGGGAGGAATTTCCTGGCGGATCCTTCCGGGGAGCAAGGATCCCTCCATAAACTCATCGCCTCCACCGGCGGGAGGAGTGCTGCTTTGACCTGGTGGGGACGATGCTCCCTGTAAAGCAGCGGTCTGCTCAGCAGCAGTTGCACCTGCAGGTTCTGTATCCAGCACTTCAGAATTGGCAAGTTGAATTGTGGATGAGGTCTCGTCCGCAGGCACCTGATCTTCTGGAGTTTCAGGTGGGAAGGCTGTTTTGTTAGTTGTGTATCGAGAACTGGTCTCTTTGCCGGTGGTGTTTTCTTCGGAGATCTTGTGATTGGCGACGGTCGATTTCTCGACCGACGGTGCTGGTGAGATGGAGCGAACCACACTTGTACGAGCGGTTGAGCATCCGGCAATCACCAGGCAACCAACAAGCATCCATGCTTGTCCGGATCGCGTCATTTTTTCCCTCGAAGAAGTTTGTCGTCCGTTGAACTCTTGTAATCATCCAGTTGAATAGCGGGTGGGAATCCGTTGAGTTGTCTCCAGAGTTCCTGCCCGATTGTGACCCGATCCAGCAACACCCAGGCTCTGGCCCGAATCCCTTGCCTCAAGACATTGGCTGTGGGCCACGGCCTTGTTTCATCCGGATCAGGCAATACCAGCACGCGAAATTTACCAATTCCGTCATCCATCGAATCGACGACAGCGACAACACCACCGAAGGTTCCGACCGCGACTGAAGGCCAGCCGGAAAATTGAACCGCAGGCCAGCCTTCAAATTGCAACCTGACTTTGCGATGCTGGCCATCTTTAGATAGCGAGGCGACCAGCGGTGCATCATTTCCATCGACCTTGATTTCGACAGCGCGATCCGCAGTTAATGGAACGAGTTCCAAAAGCGGCGTGCCTGCCGAAATAATTTTTCCTCCCTGAAAGTTTGTCAGTCGCAGGACATAGCCATCAATCGGGGCTACCACGGACTGTACTTGCAACTTTTGTTTAGCTTGGATATCGGCGATCTCCTTCTCGGTACTGGCGATATCTCCCAACGACTTCTGATAAACGGCCCGTGCTGAGTCAATCTTGGTGATCGCCTCACGAATCTTGTAAAGTCGCTCGGCCTCTTTAGCCGACAGCTCGCTCTTGGCTGCTTCGACATAAGCATTGGCCTGTGCCAGTTTGGCCTGTTCCTCTTGAGCTTTTCGCTCAGCAATTTCGACTTCGTATCGAGATTCCACTTTCTGTTCGAAGAGCTGAATGCGTCGAATGCGATCCTTCTCGGCCTGCTCGTAGGCGGCAGTCGCTGCTTTCAGGTTCTGCTGCTCAGCAAGCAACTTCTGCCCAGCCATTTTGATGAATTCATCCTGGGCGAGTTCTGTCTGATTACGAATGGCTTCAAACGCTTGAACTTGTTGTTCGTAGGCAATGGCAATTGTCTTTTCTGTCTCGAGTTTACGCTGAGTGGCCATCAACTGTTCTTCGAGGCGAAAAATCAAAGCCGAGTCGATGACCTCAATATCCATGAGGACTTCGCCTTTTTTGACAATCGCTCCTTCCACCAACTCGGCACGAATATTCGTGATGCGACCTCCAATGGGAGCATCGATTTCCTGCAGGCGATGATTGGGATCATAAGTGATCACTCGCCCGGAACCGACAACGGATTGCTGCCAGGGGGCGAACATCATGACAATCAGACTGATGGGCAACGCCCACAATAGTGCTGTCGAGATCCAGCGAATCGTACTGATCGGCTGGGCCAGTTGGAGTGCCGGAAAGTTCTGGGCTTGCCAGGTTTCGCCGACGTTCCAAAGCCCCAGAGTGTTGTCATGGTGACCATGATGCCCACCAGCGGGCACAATTGTGCCTTGCGGTGTGGTACTGATTTGTGTGGAAGCCATGTTTCACTCCTTCCGAGCGAATCGTGGATGATGTTCGTGATGCAGGCCTCGTCCGTTATTCAGTCAGGACGTCTTGAACTTCTTATCTGGAAATGAAGCTCAATCTGGCATTCTAGGTCGCAGGTAAGGATGGTTGACGAGGTGCTTTCAAAGGTCGGGATTCGGCATTATCCATCTCGATGGTCTGGTCGCACAGCGCGGCAACATCAGGCCGGGAGGTGGCGATGATCGTGGTCCATGTTTTGTCTGGCGCGAAGAGGACGCCCAGCAAACGCTGCCGCAAGTGGTCGGGCAAGCCATCCAGCCATCCGTCAATCAGAAGCAGACGCGGTGAGCCTGCCATGGCTCGTGCGAGCATCAGTTGCATCTGCTCCGTTGAAGAAAGCGGCTCACCTTTGGCCGATAGTTCTGTATGGATACCACCGTGTAATGTTTCAATTCGAGCCATGAGTGCGACATCTTCGAGTCGTCGCTTGACGGTTTGATCACTGACGTCGGGTCGATGCAAATGGACGTTGGTGGCAATGGAAGCAGACAGAATCTCAGGCATCTGGACGAAAGCCACCTGTGATCTGACAAGATCTTTACGAAGATCATTCAGTGGTAAACCATCGAGCTCGATGATTCCCTCGAATTCGTAGGCCTCACCTGCCAGGGCCGAGAGAATTTTTGACCGATGCTCCGGCTGATTATCCAGAATGGCCAGCGATGAACCCGGAGTCACGGTACAAGTTAAATGGGGAGTCATCCAATGACCGACACCGGGCGAATGGCCCCACGAAACATTTCGCATATCGAGAGCGATCGGTTTGCGTGATTCAGGCAACAAGACCCCTCTTTGCTGGGTCACAGGCAGGTCGAACAGATGGCCCAGTTTATTCACCGCCGCCATGAGATCGAACCATTCTTCAAGATGTTTACCGAGTTTCAGAAACGAACCCACAATGGTGGCGACAATCAGTTCGGCAGCGACGAGTTGGCCGAGTGTCAGTTGTTCTCGAAGTACAAGATAACCACCCAGGCCCAGCAGGGCGGTTGCTGCCACAGCCTGGAGTATCGCTAGAGCAATGTATTGCCTGAGAACAATCGTAAAGTGACTTTGCCTCGCATTGAGATAACGTGTGCATAGCGCATCGCTTCTTTGCCAAGCCAGAGCAGCACCATCAGGGGTGCGGAAGATCGCAGGGACGCGAACCAGTTCTTCGAACCAGGCTAGTGCCATGTATTTATTGTTCGATTCTTCGATGGAAGTTCGCACCCCTCCGCGCCCCATTGTCAAAATGATGATCGACAACAGCACAATCAGGACAAGGTCATAACCGAGAAGAAACGGATGATAGAACGCCATCAATGTCATACCGACAATTGTTGCCAGAATGATCGCTAATCCATCCACCAGCAGGCTGCTGATGACTTTCTGAAGTGTCACCACTTCCAGAAACCGATTGACGAGTTCCTGTCCATCATGATGCAGCCATTCGGCTTCTTTGACTCGCGGAAGCCGCCATGCCAGGTCGGCAGTAATGCGAGTGAACAGGCGGCGTTGGATCACTTCTGAGATATAGATCTTCAGAATCTGGAAGGCGCCGAGCAGACTTAATAGCCCCAGGAGAATAATGCTCAGAACAATAATTGGCTGGAAGACACCGCCAAAAGTCACCGCACGGACAAGTTGTTGAGCCGCTAATGGAGCCGAGACTGATAACAGGCCAGCCGCACATGCCATCAGGAAAATCGTCCAGATTTCATTTTTCTCTGGCGCGATCATGCGCAGCAGACGTTTCCAGGGAGGCTGGTGGTGCTCGTGGCCGGCACCCAGCCCATCGATATTGGGCTCAAAAACGACACAGCGCGCAGCAACTTGTGGAAAACTCTGGACGAAATTGAGCCAGGGCAAGTCTTTGCCGTAAAGCTCATTGGCAAACTCCATGGCCAGCGTTTTTTTTCGTCCCGAGACGACGAACAGCCTCTCAGTCAGTTCTGGTGCGGCTTTCGAAGATGGAGCTGAGGCGTTTGGAATTGGCACAGTTGGAATTGGTTCAGTGCGACAAAGGGCGATACCACCATGTTTCGCAAGTGCATGAACTTCACTGATCGTCAGATCCATGAGCCGGATGGCCAAACCATGAGACCTGGCAACTTCGATGGCCCACTTCCACCACTTACTGTCGAAGTCACCCTGCCAGCACCGGGCGGCTGCTTCGAGTTCTCGTTGAACGATCAGAGGTTCCCACGGATTTTCAGTGAGTCTACCGAATTCGACCAGTGCGCCGGCTAAAGCCGCACCCTGACTCGTACCGGATGAGAAGCACTCGGTTTCATCTCCGTAGTCGTTTCGATCAGTCTCCGCGTGGCGGAGTTCCCCCGGCTCAGCTCTCGATGTCGAAGATGATAATCTGCTCACAACCAATGCTCTCCAGGAGATTCAATTTTGATGCAAATTATGTCGGCAGGGTCGTGGAAGAGTCTGACAGATCCGTCGGTTTGTCGACCACAACCGTTTCGGAAAAATCAGTTGGATTGAAACTGCGATGTTCACCGAATGAAGTCTGTTCCGGCAAGCGATCGCCTGACATTCCATTAGATCGTGATGGCTCCGGCTGAGGGACGACCTTCTGCTGCAGAACGTGTGCCTCCCGACTCATCGACGAACTTGCATTTGTGGATGCATTGCTATCTGTCCCGGAGTTCTCTATCTGATCTGGTGTGGGTTGATCGAGGAACACATTTCCCATTCTCAGCCACTCGGCGAGCCGGGGATTTGCCAGCCGGTAATAAACATGCCTGCCTGAACGGCGTTCTTTGAGCAATTTGCGGGTTCTCAAGAGTGCCAGGTGTTGTGAAACTCCGGAGTGGCTGATTCCCAGCAACTCTTGCAGAGAATTCACGTTACGTTCACTGTCACGCAATTCTTCCACAATCTGGACGCGGCAGGGATGCGACAGGACTCCAAGAAGCTCGGCCATTTCCCTGGTAGCAACAGTCGAGGACGGCATCGATCGACACCTTTCGATGTTTGAATCTGTGTACGGGTTACTGTTACGACTGTAGATACGTTGATCGGCGTTAGAAAGATGACAAAATCGTAAGAAAAAGTTTGGCAGTGGCAAGTTGAACCAGGTTGTCCTTCTTGTTGCAGCAGGAATTGCCGACTGCCCCTTCAGGTGGCTGTCAGGCAGGATGGCCAATCGCTACGATTTGAAATTATTGACTGAATGTCTGCAGATCGAATGTTCAAGAGAGTTCGAGAGGGAGTGGGCTGAGATGTCCGTCAGAGGAATTCGTGGTGCAACCTGTGTGGATTGCGATAATCCTGAACTGCTTCTGGCTGCGACTCGAGAACTCCTGGCAGAACTGCTTCAGCAGAATGAAATCGTCGATTTCGACGAAATCGTTTCGGCGATCTTCACGACAACCCCCGATCTCACCTCGACATTTCCGGCCGAGGCGGCTCGCGCTCTCGGGATGCGGCAAGTGCCACTCCTGTGCGCATCAGAGATCGCAGTTCCCCAGGCGCTGCCACGTTGTATTCGTGTGTTACTGCATGTGAACTCAAGTAAGGCACCCAGTGAAATTGTGCATGTCTACCTGGGAGAAGCCAAGAAGTTACGCCCCGATATTCAGAGTGCGCAGTAACCCTTTCTCACACTGTGGATGAGCGAACGATCAGCGCGGAACTTTGGAAATCAGTTCCAGAGGATTTGCACTCTGGTCAATCATTTCCAGTGTCTCGTGAGCGAGCGTCGCATCAGCCTCTTCCCGAGGATCGAGAATTTGAGCTCGTCTATGCCGATGTGCCGGCGATTGTTCACAGTACGGGCAAGATTCTGTGTAGATGACCCTGCGGCAATGAGCACATTCATGGACGCCAAAGACCGGAATTGCAGCACTCAGACGCTGATAGATAAAGTAACCAAAAGTAAAGATCACGAAGGCAATCAGCAGTAATGTGGCCAGCCAGTGACGCTCCCACAGAAAGCTCCACAACGTTGTGACCAATGCAAAGCAGCAGAGACTGTAGAGTGCGATGTCGAGCAGACGCCGTCGATTGAATCGAATTCTGGCCAGTTCGCGATTGACGCGATGGCCGAATTTCTGCCGGAGTGCATCGACCTTTTCGTCTTCCAACTGAGTCGCCCGCTGGGTGTGGCCTGTCGCCACCAATAACCGCTGAACGCTATCGAGCACTCGGTAGGCATCGTCTTCAGTGAGAAACGACTGATGAGCTAACTGATTACGAAACTCACGCAGTTCGCTGATCAGGCTCCGTTCAAAAATTCCCAACTGATGGCGAAAGCAGTGATTCCACTGTTCCCAGACCACATTCAGCAAAATGTGTGGATCTGACAGCGGATCCGAAAATCTGGCAGAGGCCATGTTTCGATCACCGCGAATCTGCGCAAGAATGACTTCTTCGACTCGATGTCCATACGACTTGCTCAATTCCTGTCGAATGAATGGAGTCCACTCTTCGACGAGGATTTCGAGGGCCAGATGGATGCGATCGGCAGGTGTGGGCACGATGAAGACTTTACTGCGACAACGTCGCACTCACGGAGGGATCGATTTCGGACAAATCGTGGGGCTGTTCAAGCTCGCGATCAATCAGGATCCGATGGAACAGCATTCGTCTCGCTATGATTGTGGTCATCAACAAGATGTCCATGGGCCACTCTTGGAACAATCTCGGTGTAAAGCCTGAGAATTCCGGGAAGTATCGCCGAATGTAAGGCTTATGACTGATGATCTAAAAATTCATGCTGTATGAATTCGTCTGGAAGTAGGGAGATCGTCAGGCGAGCTTCAGCTCGGGAAAATGAGTCGTCAGTTGAGACCAATGCTCTGCGCATTGTCGGCGGGCATCGGCAATCGAAGAACCCCATCCGAAGAGGGTGCAAACCGGGTATCCACTGGAAATGAGACTTCCAGGAATCGGGATGTCGGCAATCACAGGAAGAAGTTTCGCTTGTGGAATTGCTGGTTGATTGGACCTGAGAGCATGCGAATTCAACCAGAGAGTACGCAAATCCGGCGCATGAAAGGCTTCCCCTGCATAGACGACCTGCTTGCAACCGAAGTTGGGGCGCTGCAAATGATCCCCACCTGCTGTTTTTTTCCCGGAAGTTGCGGACGCATCTCTAAAACAAGGTGGCATCAATTCGCTCTGCCAGGCCCTGAGATGCAGATCCATCAGCGATGCGGGATGGCCGACTGTTCCTTCCAGAATTTCACAACTCGCCGTGTAGCGCGGATTGATTTCGATCGGTCGCCACGACTCATCGCAGCGAATGCCATCAATTCCCAGAATTCCTGACAGGCCAGTCGCTTTGACAATCGCGTTCGCCAGTGAACAGGCCAGTTCATCGATGGCTGGGGGAACAGTGATCGGGCCCACGGAGCCGCGATAACCATATTTTCCCCAGGGAGTGCCGATCAGACCTTCAGTCCAGCCGATTCTCTCCACACAGCTGGAACTCGCCATGAAGATGCAGCTTTGCGGAACCCCATGGACGTTTTCCTGCAGGTATTCAAGCTCATCAAGCGAATGATGGAAGCTCTCTTCGGTAATATTGGCTTGAGAAACATCGCGAACATTGAACCCTCCTCCGGAGTGCAGCGGTTTACGAATCCACTCTTGAATCTGGTAGGGATCGACTTTTGTAGCTTGTCGTGATGCGGACGTTGCGAAATGTCCGGGAAGGATGACTGCCAGCGGATTTCCACCGATACTGGCGAACGTTTCCTGCAGAAAGCGGGGATCACGAATCCGTTTGAGAAGCTGAGGTGTAACTCCAAGGAGAGGAATCGAGCACTTGTCAGCTTGCTCGAAGAATTTGACAGCATCTGCGGGCCAGTTCTCAAATGGGCCCGTGTAGGTCCAACCTTGCACGTGTTCGACATGGGTGGGATCCAGAGACCAATTCTCTGTTTCTGCGGGAAGTGACTGCCAGATCGATGACTCTTGAAGATCCAGATCTCCGTACTGGTCATAGGCGATAACTTGCCACCCGCCACGCTGAGCCGAGGCCGCTGCAGCACGCACACTTCCCCCTGCGATCAGAATTTTGGGGGTCGTCTGCATGGAGATTACATTTCTTGAATTGTGGTTCGGCATGGGAGAATAGAATTGATCATAAAAATAAGTGTTCTTGTGGATACTTTCTTGTGGTCGGTTTTCGGCATTTGTGAGTTACGCAAATGAAGTTACGGGACTCCTTTCGCCGCAGAAATCGAATTGTCGTAAAATTCGTCGTGTTTCTGGGATAGGCATTCACTTGTTCTGCGTGAACTTAGCTGCTATTTTTCGCAAATGCGGAAACGTTGTCGCTGAATATTTGCGGTGGAGTGCAAACATGGTCTACCGACCACGAACAAAATTGGTGAAGTTGAGGAAGTCGATTCGCTGCCCCAAGTGCGGCAAGCTGGTTGGTTTTGCCATTCGTTGCAAGACTTGCCACAAGAAGCTTCGGTAATATCTTTCCCATTGGATTGTTTGGTATTTTTCTCAACTTGACCTGAACTGGATTTCAGATGCCTCGTACAGAACGTGACCGTGAGTTGGCCAAGCGTCGCCAGCGTAAGGCCAAGATCAAGAAGCTCGAAAAGAAGTACGCAGCTGCTACCTCAGCCGCTGACAAGGAGCTGATTGTGGCCAAGGTTCGCCGCATGAGTCCCATGCTGAACTTTGTCGCTCGCGTTGAAGGGACCGAAGCCAAGTAGCACAATTGGCATTTGCCACTGTGCTCGCTTGTTCCAGTGGGCTCGCTTGGTTCCGAGGTCTATAAAAGGTCTGCTATAGGCCGCTGTCACCGGCTCAAATGTTGACAACTTCAGGGTGATGCCAGTCTTGGCCTCGCCCTTTCTTCATTTTGAGGCCTCCTGGCGGCTATCAGATTTTGAGCTTTGCCCTGTTAAAGGCTGCAACGGCGTTCCACTCATTCTGGCCGTGTGATCAACCATGCCCGCGTGGCCATTGTTGGAGCAGGAAAGAAAACGGCCTCCACATATTGAATTCAGTATGTGAAGACCGTTGACTGGCTCAGTTCTCAAGTCCCATGGCGTCTGGAGAAACGAAGCCAAAAGCCATGGGGTCGAGTATTGGCGCGATTAACTCTCTGCAGTGCCAAGATCTGTGCCGGTATGCACCTGATGATCAACTGTTTTGGGTTTGTAACCACCGATCATTCGGAAATAGATAATCAGAAGCAGATAGCAAACTGCCATTGTCGCCGGAACATATGCCGTTAACTTAAGAGCCATTTGACCTCCGTAAATCCCAGCTCGCAGGACGAGTGGCTTATCTGTTTCGGCAAAGGGTTTGGCTTCGGCCCACCAGGCCTGTAGCTTTGCCTGATTTTCTCTGGCAGCCTGGTTAGCAGGGGTTTCTGGCTCTTTAGCCAAAACTTCACCAGCGCGTGCCAGTTCTTTGCCACCATCTTCAAGAACACCAACTTTTGCTCCATTCAGACCAATCGTACTGAAACCAAAGAACGTACTTGGCTCTGCTGCACGGTAACGCTCAAATGTTGCTTCAGATTCAGCCTTTAGCTTAGCAGAAGCATTAAAGTCTTGTTTAAACCCGATCGCAGGACCACCCAGTAATCCTGCTGATAGCATGCCGACACCTCCCAGCATGCCAATTGCAACAGCCCCTCCGCGAGGAAATTGTTCGGATGCGACAGCCAACATGGTTGGCCATAGGAAGGTTTTTCCGCACGCATAGACCGTGGCTGCAATTGTGCACATTACCCAGCCATCAGCACTACCCAGAAGTGTCAGTCCAGTGGCTCCCAGAATCGCACTTGCAAGAAGCAGTCCCAGAGGGGAAATCGTATGTACGATTGGTCCAGCTACGAATCGCAATACGAACATCAATGACGACGTGTAGGCAAAAAGAGCCAAACCATAAGCTGGCTTTTCCATGATGGCGCCAGTGATTTTACTGATCCATGAATCTGTTCCGAGTTCGACATATCCAACCATCGCATGAATCACGAGTAGCACAAGCATTAGCGGAGCAAAAATACTTTTGATCATCTGGAGTAAAGTAACGCCAGCATTTTCAGCTTCGGATTTCGGAAACTTCTGGCCCAGCAGCATGCCACCGTAGATCACCACTGGGATCAAAAACAGTGACATTTGAATTCTCCAGTCGACGGGATCGATTTGTTTTCCATCGGTAGTGTTTCCACCGGCCATAAAAAATGAAGCAAGGCTTCCCAGAACCAGCCCGGCTGGCCAGCCTGCATGAAGAATGTTGAGATAATGGGTTTTGTTTTTAGGGAATAAGGTGGCAGTCATTGGGTTGACGACAGCTTCACAAAGGCCATTACCAATTGCGAAAATGAACATACCAACGAAAAGACAGTAAAACGTCGCTTCCTTTCCACTAGTGCTGAACACCACAGGCGCAGCTAGGGTCAAGGCCGCCGAAATGATATGGAGAACAAAAGCGGCAATCAGCAGCTTGCCGTATCCAAGCTTATCTGCAACCAAAGAGCTGAGAATGATCACAATCCCGAAACCCGTCAGGCCCCCACCTGTGATCGTTCCAAGTTCAGTCATTGTAAAACTAAATTGGTTTGCCCACTGGCCCAGGATTCCACCGCGAACAGCATATCCTACACCGGCGGCAAGAATTGCTGTGAATCCAGCCCAGAGCAGGCGGTGAGCATTCGGCGCAGCACCTGCGGTCATCGTCGCAGAAGTCATTACGGATGTTCCTCTTGAAAGGCTCGGCAACAGGATACAAGAAAGGACAGAATTGTCCGTCATTCACAAGATCAGAAGCTAATACCGGCTCGTATGGCAGGCTTTCCAACACGCTAATTCGAGACGAGCAGTCATCACCACCGTTCGATGGAGATTTTCGCCGCATCGTATCGACGTTCGTGCATGTTTTCCATGTTGAGATCGTGGATGTCAATCATTTCATGACACAGTTTCGCTGGAATGTCAGGAAACCGGGAATCGAGCTGGTCAAAGACCGAAATCTCATCCGGCGGATTCATCCCAATTGATCGGCGTCAAAGAAAACCAATCGCGTCGGCGTGTCATACGGATCCCCCCCGGAAAGTCTCCTGATAAAGGTTGCTTGTACTCTCCCAGAAACTCACAGAGGCGTTCCAGATGTCTGGCTGCCAGATCTTTTCTTGGCCACTGATTTCTAATCCAGATCTGCTTAAATGCTTCTCGTTGGACGATTGGTAGTCGTTTTCTCCACGGTGCGACCTGAAACTTCCCCAGGCTGCCTTCAAGCACACTCTCCTTTAAGAGTTCGTCTGCCAGGTTTTGCAGAAGCGTTTCCACTTCCTGGCTCTGCTTAGCCAGTTGAAGGAGGCTTTGTGCTGATGTCCGCTGGATTCCCATTTTGACCAGAGCATCGTCCAGCACAGGAAGCACCAGTTGCCTCAAGGCGTTTCGTGTCCAGACGGTTTCGCTATTGGTGCCGTCTTCCCGCCAATCTTGTCCGATCTCAAGGAGAAATTGGCGAAGGGTCGATTTGTTCAAGCCCAGCAGTGGTCGTTCCAGTGTCAGCGATGGTTCAAAGGGCTGCGATCTCCGCATACCTGCCAGACCACTGAAACTGCTCCCTCTGAGCAGATGATGCAGTACGGTTTCGGCTTGGTCATCAGCATGATGGGCCAGAACAATACATTTTGCCTGGTGTTCCTCAGCGACTCGTTTCAAGAAGTTGTAACGAGATCGGCGGAGTGTTTCTTCAGAAATCGAAGCATGATCGATTTCGCCAGGCCCCTGCCCCGCTTCGCTCTGTCGATCACCGATCCGTACTTGCAGTTGCTCCTGAACAGCCAGTTGCTTCACCCACGCCGCGTCCTCGTCAGATGCTTTCCCTCTCACCTGATGATTGAAATGAGCAATCAGCCAATCCGGTTTTTCTGGGAAACCGTGATCCCGTCGCCACTCATCGAGTTGCGAAACCAACAGGAATCCGTGCAGTAAAGCCAGACTGTCGATTCCTCCCGAGACAGCCATCACCAGACGAGAAGATTCTCGTTTTGAAGATACACAAGATTTTGCCCACCAGTCACAAATTGCGGTCACGACAAGCCGAGCGGCGGTGCCGGTGGAATCATCAGACATGTGGGCGGATGGATTCATTAAGCATCGCCAGTGCCCGGCTCCAGACGTGGGAAGAGCCTGACGGGGCTTGAGAATGTTGAAACTGTTGATCGCTACGGCGATTTGATTCGTCGTGCCGACCTGTTACTATAAGGCTTACGGTGGTTTTCTGAAATCCTCAGTAACCAATGTAAGTGTTTGATTTGTAAATGCTTGCAACGTGTGTTCGCAAGCAGTCATCAACCAGATAAAGCGATTGCAGATGGATTGTTGAATGCAGTGGGGGCAGTAAACGAATCTCGGAAAATTTTTGACGATTGAAGGGGCCATATCTGGCGTGATTTGAGTGTGTTGTGGGGAATCGTATTTGAAACTCCAGTTACAGTTTCAGGTGATCAGCCTCCACTCATTGAGAAGAACACCGAATGGCAGTTTCTCGACGCACTTCTACCAGTTATTTCGAAGTCCGCTGGCAAATCATGGCTCAGATCTGACTTACGCCGAGAACAACCTGCCGAAGAGATGGATCATTTTGGAAATTGACTGTCATCGTTGTGAATGCTTGAAGAAGGCACACAGTTTGATTTGGTAAGCAGTTCCAGATTTCTGTTCGGTTATGGAAGTCTCATTGTAAGAGTTGGTATTCCCGACTCAGGCAGATCGGATTGATGAACTCGTTGTAAAAACTGTGTTTGTGAAATGATCAGCTGGTTCCTATATCGTCGAAAATCATCAATGACTGTTGAAGCTCCAATGAGTGGTGATTGATTGTCTTTGGTTCCCTTCAGACAGATCTGATTCGTTTCTCCGCCTTTTTCATTCAAGAATTCATTTGTCAGCCGACAAAATTTAAGGGCTGCCAAGTGGAAATAGTCATTGCAGGCATTCTCGGGTTGCTACTCGGAGCAGCAGCGGGATACTTCGCTGAACGAGTTGTTCGTGGTACTGCGTTCAAAACCCGTGCAGAAATCGTCGCTCAGGCCGAGCGTGACGCCGAGAACTTGCGAAAAGCTGCCGAGCTCTCTGCTAAAGAAGAACTTCTTAAGCGTCGAGAAGAACTTGACCGTGAGCTTTCAGCACAGCGAGATGAACTTCGCCAACTGGAGCGGGCTTTGGATAAAAAAGAAGCCACGATTCGCGAGCGCCAGGACGAGTTCGCCAAGCGGGAAAGAATGCTGGAGACCACTCAAACCAAGTTGGCAGAACGCGCCAAAGTGGTGGAAGCTCGTGATCGAGAAGTCGAAAAAATTCTCAAGCAGGAGCAGGAACAACTCTACAAGATCAGCGGCCTGGATCGTGAATCTGCCGTCCGAATGCTCCTGGATCAGCTTGAACGCGAACTCAAGAATGAAACCGGTGCTCTCGTAATGAAACACGAGGCCGATGTGAAAGCCCAGAGCGAAAAGCAGGCTCGGGAGATCATTGGTATGGCCATTCAGAGGTACGCCTCAGCCCATACTTCCGAATCAACAGTTTCCACAATTGACATCCCGAATGATGAAATGAAGGGGCGAATCATTGGTCGCGAAGGCCGCAATATTCGCGCCTTTGAAAAGGCCACCGGAGTCGATGTGATTGTTGATGACACACCGGGTGTGGTCGTTGTTTCGGCTTTTGACAGCGTTCGCCGGGAAACAGCTAAGCTCGCACTGATTAAGCTGATTCAAGATGGTCGCATGCACCCCACACGCATCGACGAAATCGTGCTCGAAACTCAGAAGGAAATGGAAGAATATATTCTTCGTCAGGGAGCCGAGGCTGCACAGGAAGCCACGATTCCTAACCTCCACGAGAAACTGCTCGCACTCATGGGGCGACTTCACTTCCGTACCAGCTACAGCCAGAACGTACTGCGGCATTCGATTGAAGTTTCTGCACTCACAGGCATGATGGCAGAGCAACTGGGTCTGGACGGCAATCTCGCCCGCCGCTGCGGCTTCCTGCATGATATTGGAAAGGCCGCCGACCATGAAATGGAAGGTGGTCACCCGGCTGTGGGTGCCGAATTGCTCAAGCGGTATGGCGAACGTCCCGAGGTGATCCATGCCGCACGCGGCCATCACGACGATATTCGTCCTGATTACATCTACACAGTTCTGGTGGCGGCTGCCGATGCCTGTTCGGCTTCTCGACCTGGTGCACGCCGCGAGTCGCTTGAGCGATACGTCAAACGTCTGGAAGAACTGGAATCGATTGCCTGTGGATTTCCAGGTGTCGAGCAGGCTTATGCAGTTCAGGCAGGCCGGGAGATTCGCGTCATTGTGAATCCTCAGGATGTGAATGATCGCGAAGCGGCCCGTTTGTGCCGCGATCTGGCAACAGCGATTGAACAATCTCTCACCTACCCTGGTGAAGTTAAAGTCACCGTCCTGAGAGAAACACGAGTCATTGAATACGCACGCTAGAACCTGTTTGGAAAGACAGTCTTTCGAAACAGGTTTTCGAAGGACTGTGTCTTCGAATCAGTGCGACAAACTGGCTCGCTGATTGTCCAGTGATTGCTTCTGGTTTCGCCAGGACGATGTGCTCTCGTGGAGCGATTCACTCAAGGGTGATTCACAAAATGGCTTTGTCGAGTGACAGCGAGCGGGAGTTGACGGCCTATCACGAGGCGGGTCATATCTTTGTAGGGATCCTGCATGGCGGAAGATTGAAGCTCGCCAGTCTGGAACCGGAAGAAGACGAAGGTCCACGTCGATTTGGCGATACCACGATGGCCTGGCGAAAATCGATCCGGGAGCGCAGCGATTTTCCCCTGATCTTATGCGAAGTTGCTTTAGCAGGGCCGATGGCAGAAACAATCTACAGCGGAGATGAAACCCACCCTGCTCATGTTCCGCAGTGGCAGCCAGACTGGCGAAATGCTCTGCAGATGGCCGAAAGGCTCATGCCCGATCTTCGCAAACAGATCGAGTTTCTCGAAGATCGATGTGCGAGGCTCCATCGATTCTTGAGGGAAGACCATCACTGGTCAGCCATTGGCGATATTGCCGATCTGCTGATGTGCCATGACGTTGTTGAGCACGATGATGTCATCGATCTCATTCAGCACTGGCGCCGTTAAGTTTGCTCAGTGGGGCCAGGGGACTTTCCTTAGATTACGGTTACGGATTATCGAGTTTGAGGGAGATGCTCTTCAAATCACCGTCTCGAATCACTTTCACTTGGATAACCTGATTGATCTTAAACCGTTCCATAGCTCGAAAGACATCCATTTCTCCAGTGATTGGGAAGTCATCCATCTGGACAATAATGTCGCCAAGAATGAGATCGCCATCCTCATCGCTCCACATTGGGCGAATCCCTGCTCGTGCTGCTGCACTGTTTTCGATGACATGTTTCACCAGTGCACCCGAGGTAACTCCGAGACGCCGAGCAAAGGTATCGTACATGAAAATGATCCCCAGCTCGGGGCGTTCGTTCCAGCCATGCTTGATCAGTTCTGGAACATAGGCATTCACTGTATCGACAGGGATCGCAAAGCCGATGCCTGCCGAGCCACCTGAGTTGCTGAGAATGGTTGTGTTCACACCGATCAATCGCCCGGCACTATCCAGCAGTGGCCCACCTGAATTTCCCGGGTTGATGGCTGCATCGGTCTGAATCATGCCACGAATCGTCTCTCCCGTCGCCCCGGGCACATCGCGGCCCAATCCACTGATGACACCGGTCGTCAACGTGTGATCGAAGCCAAAGGGATTACCGATCGCGAAAACCTTTTGACCCACCTGGAGATCATCAGATGTTCCCACAGGAATTGGACGCAGACGGCTGGCAGGTGCCTTGATCCTCAATACTGCCAGATCTCGATCCGGTTCGTATCCCACAAGTGCCGCATCCCATTCTGAGTTATCCGCGAGGATCACCGTGGCAGATTGTGCATTGCGGATGAGGTGATAATTCGTGACGACATGTCCCTGATGATCCCAGACGAATCCACTTCCGGTACCACGCGTAATCTGCACAGGATTGGGACTCGCCTGGGCTCGATTCACTGTCAGACTGCTGATGTAAACCACACTTGGAAGAGATTCGCGAAAAATCTCGATAGTGGTCTTTTCATCATCAGATAGATTACCGCGGGGAGTGATCGGGCGGGAAACGGCATTGACCCAATTGCGACTGAAGGGCCAGATTCCAGCAGAACTTAACGCCCACAGGCCACCGGAAAAGAGCAGCAGAGCCACCAGCCAGTTGCTGACACCGGTACCGTTCTGAGGAGAAAACCGTTGTCTGAAATCATCATCAAAAGCCACGGCTGGCATCCTCTGGGTTTGGCAGCCCATCTCAATCAATCACACAGTGTCAAATGCGACTGTGAGCCGATATGCGACAGTTTCATTCATTATTAGGACAGTCGCCCTTGAATGCTATCGCAAACCGGAAAGGGAGTTGAATCCAACGCGATTGAACTTTTGTTGATGGAATGGCCAGATTCGAATCAATGCTCAACCAGCGATGGGCTGCATTTTTTCCATCAATGTCTCGAAAGCTTTCACAAGTCTCCGTTGAGACTTTCCATCGAGGTGCTGAAACTCGCTGATCACCTCATCCGAAAGCAGTGCTGAAAATTTCTCGCAGGTTGAGGTGAGTCGTTTGAAAATCTGCTCAGCACTCGGCGGCACACGTTCATCATGGGAGCTCGCCTTATCAGGAACTGTCACTGCACCGGCATTGAAGGGTGCATAATCCCCAGTTTCTCGTGCAAAGCTGGAAGCCGTTGGATCTGACTGCATTCCTGAACCATTGCCAGGGACAGCGCCATCAAATGGCGCCTCTTCTCCATCGATTGGCATGCGGACAGCCACAGGTTCGCCTGCCAGCAGCATGTAAGGTTCATCATCTGCAGGAAGGCTCAGGTCTTCACCCCGTTGGGCCCTTCTCCAGGCTTTCATTTCCGCGACTGTGGCCTGAATCTCATCAGCCCATTGTAGGCATTCCGCCGCATCATCCCATGCCACAGCCGAATAAAAGTGAGACCATTTCAGGTGCGGGTACTGACCACGGACATCTCCAAAAGTTTCCCAGACGCGCCGCCGCTGATAGACCTGATCGGGACTTAAATGAACCAGATTGGCGAAGTCGGCGTCAGTTCGACCTTTGGCGAATTTGACAGTCCACTGGGCAGCACATTCCCCCACGGTCCAGTTGCATTGACTGACCGCCTCCTGGGCAATCGAAATCAATTCCTGTTCGCTGGAAGCAGTGGCATGTGCTGTTGACATGAAATCACCTTGGTTATTTCTGAGCATGGCAAGAACCGGCCATCGCTGATCGAGGGCCCCAGACATTTCGCCATTACCCAGAAGTTATTCCAGCGGCGACGAAACCTCCAGTGCCCGCATCCTGTTTCCCAGGAAACCACACTCTCGCTTTTCTGGCAGGCGGTCAACTTTGCCGAAAGGCGAAGGGCTGACTTGCTTGACCCGTGGGACTCGAAAACCTACATTTCGGGAGTTGGAAAAGTGACGAATCCGCAAATTTTGAGTGTTGGGTAAAGTTGCACGCTTTTACTCAACAAATCATTTGTGGAGTTCCGATAACAGATCCTGCCATGGTCGATTGAGGATCGAGAGCGTCGAAGCGATCGATTTCAGCAATCGCCAGACAACGGCGCCGTAGCCAAGTGGCTAAGGCAGTGGATTGCAAATCCACCATCCCCGGTTCGAATCCGGGCGGCGCCTTGAATTTTATCAGAGGACACTGGCGGCCATTCTTGGCCACCGGCGGACACTCAACGCCTAACTTCTGATTCTCAGAGGAGTTAGGCGTTTCGCTTTTCCGGGGTGATTCCAACACTCCACTGCCACCAGCGGACACCTCAGGACAGGTTTCTTAACTCAATCATTGACGCTCTTCATCTCAGTTCGATGAATCTAGGGCTGGAAAACCCTAGCCCTATGAAAGCGAATGGCCTCTGGGTCCGGTCGGAACCTGGATGGTAAGGCGAGTGGAACTCCCTCAAGTTGATCCAGTGAGCACTTCAGCTTCGCGTCTGACACGTTGTCGATCAGGCGTCGTGAAACGATGACACGCAAGTTGTCATCCAGCGAAAACAATCCCCGGTCGAACGCTCGGTCTAAAAGTGCGTTGAGACACAAACCATTACGGGGGTCGGCACGACGCTCAACGGATTCGCTCCACGGAATGATGTGACTCGCCGTGAGAAGTTCGGCACCAGCGACACCTGAGATGGCGCATGTGGAGTTGTAGGTGGTCAACACGGCGGCCCGGAAGAACGACTGAACCCGGCGAGCTCGCACGGTTCGCTCGATGTCGGTCGGGCCCGTCGGCAGGCAGAGTTCGGGCACATGGGAGTTATCAGCAACTGCAATTCGTTCTGCGGCCTCTTCCGCTTCCGCAGCAAGGCCTTCAGCGTTGTTTAAAAACTCCATCCAGATTTCGCGATCGGCTTTACTGAGATTCGACAAACCACGAATTCCACGGGCTTGAAGCTCGGGATCAAGGTTCGCGAAGTTGCATGCCTTCATCGTCAGAGCATTGGGTGTGCGGCCAATGAGTTCTGCGACTTCAATGATCTCCGGGTGGTTGTGATGCAACTTCCCAAATGGCAGTCGAATATAAAGACGAAGTGCCAAAAGAAGTTGATCACGAGTCCAAAGATCAGAGCGAGCCATGAAATACGGAACCTTCTTGGGAAATCATTCCCTGATCACAGTCGCCAGAATATCAACATTGAGTCGACTCGTCGTCAAAATTATCGACTGAGTTTCTTGATTGCCAACTTCTCGTAATTGCATGGATGCGGTACGCAGTGTAGCCCGATTTCTAATGGCTGATGGTTCCTGGGGGAATGATCATCGTGAAATGCGGGAACACGACCCGCTAACTAGTACACCTTTGGCGTTCATGGCACTAGGGCACTGGTTGGTAGAAGATAAAGTGAACATGCCTCGATCGATTGAATGACTTTTTGACTTCCTATCCAAGTTGAAGTCATGGCACTTCTTTAATCCGCTGATCTATCGATGATGTTCTTAAATCAATAGATCGTGTGGCTATGGCGTGAAAGCAGTATCTTATCGGAATAACCCCAGAAAACATAATTCATGATGGATATCACGAGTATCAAAACGATTCGCGTTCGAGGAGATCGAAAACAAAGCAGCATTCCGAGATAAAGCATGATGAGTGGGACGGCGTGAATCAGAAGCTTGAGGGTTAGTGGGTTCCAGTTATGGATACTCCGTGGATTGGTTGGTGAGTCGTGCTTATCGCCATAGAAGAACATCATGAGAATGATGGCCTTGGTTACGGGCAGGCCAAAGAGCATGAAGATGCAGGCTAGTAGTCCGTTCACAAATCGCCAAAAATTATCCTTTTGTTCGGTCAGTTCGCGAGGGCTATCGGAAGGGAATTTCGGCTCATGATGAACTCGGGTTCGATCCGTGTTGAATTCATCAGAGGCGAGAGTGATTTTTGGTTCTTCGTTCATTCACCCCTCCGCCGCACGGATTGTTTCAGTATTTGATCGAGGTAGGTGTTCTTTCAAGTTAATACTATGGTCGTTGAGCATGGAAGTCGATATGTGGCTTTCGAGTGTTGTATGTGGTGATTTTACTTGAAAGGTTGCAACATGATGAAAGACGACAGTCCGCCTCGCCCTCCTGGAACTTTTGCAGAGGCCATGCATGGTCAATTTCGTGCGGCAAAAGCACACCGCATGGAAAACGCGACGTTTCTTATGGCTCTCGACCAGGGGACGACTTCCAGCCGGGCGATACTCTTTGATCGAGACGGAAAAGTGGCGGGGCGTGGGCAGGAAGAAGTCACGCCGCTCTTCCCTACTCCGGGGCATGTCGAACAGGATCCGAACCAGTTGTGGCTGACGACGTTGAGCAGTGCCCGCAAGGCGATTGATGCCGTGGGTGCTGCTCCCAGAGAGATTTCTGCGATTGGTCTGACCAATCAACGGGAAACAACCATCATCTGGGATCGGCACACCGGAGTTCCGGTCTCCAATGCGGTGGTGTGGCAAAGCCGCATTACTTCGCCGGAATGTGCCCGGCTCAAGGCGTTGGGCCACGAGCCACTCATCCGAGAAAAGACAGGGCTGGTTCTCGATCCCTACTTTTCGGCCACCAAGATCAGCTGGATTCTGGATCAATCCCCTGCTCTTCGCGCGCGGGCCGAAAAAGGCGATTTGTGCTTTGGAACAGTCGATTCGTTTCTGCTGTGGCGTTTGACTGCTGGTCAGCTGCATGCGACTGATGTCACCAATGCCAGCCGGACGCTCTTGTGGAATCTGCACGAGGGAGCATGGGATCAGGAATTGTTGGAGATCTTTCGAGTTCCCCGGGCCATGCTGCCGGAGGTGAAGCCATCGAGCGGCCTGTTTGGCGTGACGGATCGCAAATGGTTTGGCGAAGAGATCCCCATTACCGGGATCGCTGGTGACCAGCAGGCGGCTACCTTCGGCCAGCAATGCTTTACCCCTGGACTGGTCAAGAACACCTACGGGACGGGTTGCTTTGTGGTGATGAATACCGGCTCTTCCATTGTGCCCTCGAAGTATGGCTTGCTGGCCACTGCCGGTTGGAAAATGCAGGGAAAGACAACCTTCGCGCTGGAAGGGGCGATCTTTGCAGCGGGAGCGGTGATTCAATGGTTGCGAGATGGCTTGCAGATTATCCAGCAGGCGAGTGACAGCGAGCAACTGGCGAGTCGAGTGTCTGACAATGGCGGCGTCTATCTGGTGCCCGCGTTTGTTGGTCTGGGAGCCCCGTATTGGGATGCTGATGCCCGTGGGGCGATCTATGGGTTGACTCGCGGCGCCACGAAAGAACACGTGTGCCGGGCAGCCCTCGAATCGATCGTATTGCAGACGCGCGATGTGGTGGAAGCCATGACGTGTGATTCGGGATTATCGATCCCAGAACTGCGGGTCGATGGCGGGGCGACAGCGAATAACCTGCTGATGCAGATGCAGGCCGATATTCTGGGCATTCCCGTGCAACGACCACAGATCCTGGAAACAACGGCACTGGGAGCCGCTTATCTGGCGGGATTGGCATCGGGTTTCTGGCCACAGATGTCTGATTTGTCACATCACTGGCATGTGGATCGAGTCTTTGAACCACGCATCACTGTCGATCATCGTGAAACGTGGTATGCCGGCTGGAAGAAGGCGATTGAGCGGACGCGGTCTTAAAGTCGATCGATGATCGAGTTATTGACAACTCCAGGTTCGTGCTGCCGACCAGCGTGAACTGGGTTGACCTATGGCGACCAGCGGGCTGTCCAGTGCATACACCTCGATCAAGTGCTCTATCACTGCCATCGAGAATGATTTTTGTGGTGGCATGGGAGCTTTGAGTTCATTGAGAGTCCAATGATTCAAAGCCAGTCGATGCAGATGATCGAGATCAGCGCAGGGGCCTTCGGGGAGTCCGGGCTCGACCCACTTTTGCAGTGATGGTGGGAGTTTTTGCAGGTCATCTTCGGTGAGGTAAAGCGTGACTTTTTCACTGCGCATCGAATAGACCGCCTAGCCCATCGACGGAGCGCCGAGATCAAACAGAACCAATAGTGCGGGGAGCCACAGGAGACTTCCCATTACCAGGTGACGAACATTTTCTGGGAAAGAGAAGAGTGGCCTGGATGGAGTCTGTAGACTCTCAACCTTTGGCAAAAGTGGCTCGCTCTGCCGTTTTGATTTTCGAAGCTGGCGTTGCTGTACCAGCAGACCAAAAGCAATTCCCGCACAACTGATGTTCCAGAGGATCACTCCGGCGCTGTGGTTCAATCCCCACGGGCCGAGAGCTGAGATCAGCAGCCCATGCATGATCATCGCCAGGATCAGTCCCACGGAACGTGTGCGGGGGATGGCAACCAGTATCCCTACCAGCACTTCACCAGCGGGGAGAACCAGGCTGAGTGTGTGCCAGATGGTGGGTGACCAGAGCCGGAACATCGCGCTGAGCCCTAATGATTGCAGCAAACCGGCCAAGAGCGTGGGGCCGAGTTCGTGGGCAAAGGCCAGGTCGATCTTCGAGATCCCGGAGCAGATGTAGATCGTCACGAGGATCACGAGCCACCAGCGGCATGCTGTTCGAGGCGCAAAGAGCAGCCAACTCAAGACGATCAAGCCTCCGTGCCAGACCCAGGGCTGCAGTCGTTGCTGACTGGCCAGCACCAGCCAGCAGGTGCTGCACAGGACAGGGATGCACCACCACGTCTTTGGGTTGGGTAACAAAACTCCCGCCACCAGACCAATGAGCAACGCGATCGTTGCGACAGGATCGACCCACGGCGAAAACTTCTCGATCAGAGGCACATACGGGATCGTAGGAAATTCGTGAACACCCCACCACAAAGGCCAGGTGGCGAGAATCATGAGGATCCACAAGCAGCACACCCAGCGGATCAATAGGTCCGGAATATTGATCCCAGCCGCCATACCTTTACTTGGCGATATCGTTACAGATGAAGAGGTCGGCATCACTTTTGTGTCAATGCAAACAGAGTCAATGCCGCAGCTGCCGCAGCAAGGATGGCCAGAGTAATCTTGATCCAGCTGTAGGGGCGGTCGCCACTCACTTCGCCCGTGACGGCATTCACCATGACGGGGTACGTCTTGTCGCGATAGCGGTAGGCCAGCAACCAGACAGGCAACAGAAGGTGTTTGAAAGTGAGTGCCGTAAACTGAGTTTTCAGGTCATGGACACGTTGCTCATCGCCACCAATCCGCTGGCGGGTTTCGGCCATTAAGGCTTGCCGCATTCTTTGCTGGCCCAACTCGAACGATTGATCGAGCGGAATGTCATAAGTTCTCGCAAAAATTCCAGCCATGGCATCGGGGGTAAAGGGGACGCATTTTTCCAGAGGCCAGGGTTCCAGATGCTGCGCAAGATCGTGACGTTGTGACCGAATGGCAAGAATCAGCACATCATCAAAAAAACGCTGGAATTGACCGGAAGCATAAGACCATCTCGTGCGGCGTTCGGTGCGTCGATCTTTACCCGTACCGACTGAGACAGTGTAGTGATCGCCACGTTCGCCCTGATAACGATTAAAAGTCATGGCATCGAATGTGAAATAAGGTAGATAAACGCCTTCAAACTTCCCTTTGGCTCCTAGTTTCTTGAAATCGTTAGGAGCGAACCAGCGGGATTGAACCCACTGCTCGATACAACTGGCGGCTTTCTCGCGAACAATAAAAAATGGAAGAACCCCATCGACCGGAATGCGAGCTGTCGATTTATGGACATCATTTCGTTGAATCGGGCTGCCGCAGTAAGGGCAGCGGCTGCTGGTGAGTGTCCCCACGAAGAGGACATTGGCACCGCAGCCATCGCAGTGAACTTCCTGGTCTCCGACGGTGGCGCTGTTGACCTCTCCATCGGCGGTCTCGATGTCTGCATGCTGCTCTTGCAGTCGCTCGAGCATGGCGTCGAGATCCTGCTCGACGATGGCAGCATCAGCAGGGATCTCCAGTTGTTCCACATGGTTGCAAAATGGGCACTGAAGCTGCTGGATACCAATCCGGAATTCGAGATCAGCCCCGCATTGACTGCAAGGAAAGACTCGAGCCTGACCATCGTTGATGACTCGTGAGCTGCCTCCAGCCGCTGGTCGCTCGGGTTCAGGTTCGGGCTCGAAAGTCGTAATCGGCGTTGGATCAGACATGCTGCTTGATGCACCTTAAGTGCGTGGCTTTGCTTGAAAGTCTTCCACAGAGGGTGAGGCTTGGCGACATCGAGCATTCCAGCGACTGGGTATCAGCCCGCCGCTGGAAATGAGTGGATATTGCCCGCATTCATCGAGAGTTGGAACTGCACGGGATGATCAAGGAGTGGGCGGGAGTGGAGGCGGGCCGCTCTGGAACAGGCTGGCCAGAGGAGTCTGGCCGGCTGGCTTCCACTGATCCATACCTGTGCTCCAGACAAGACTCTCAGCCGAGAGCTGGCCTGTCTGAATGGCTTGTTGAACCTGGGCGGGCGTGTAAGGGCCCAGTGATTGTCCATTCAAGGCCACATGCCACTGGACGGCACCGGGCAATGGTGGTGGGCTGCCCACATTCGCTGCAGCAGCAGGGCCACTGGCTCCCGGTGCGACATAACCCGGCTGATTCATAAAACGACTTGCCATAGCAAAGCCCATCCCCATGCCCAGTCCGTCCCCTGCTCCACCATTCGGATTGTTTGCAGCATCTCCCATGGCTTCGCCGAACTTGTACTGTTGGAACTTGTTCATATCTCCAATCACACCCATGCTGCTGCGGGTATCGAGCGCCTTTTCGACCGCTTCCGGGAAGGAGATATTGACGATCTGCAGATTGGGGATCGACAGCCCGTATTCATCGTCGATCTGCTCTTGAACCGCTTTGCGCAGTTCTTCGGACATCCCGCGATAGTTGGCAGCCAGATCAAGTGCGGCAATCTGCTTTTCACCAAGTAAGGTGGACATGCTGTTGACGATGATCGAGCGGAGTAACTCGCCAATCTCATCGGCTTCGACCTCACCATCAGTCCCGACGAGTTCTTTGAGCAATGCCTTCGGATCGATTGCCTTGAGAGCATAAGTTCCAAAGGCCCGTAGACGAATCGGACCAAACTCAGGGTCGCGAAGCATCACAGGGTTCTGGGTGCCCCATTTAAGATCCGTGATCTGGCGGGTGCTGACGAAATAGACCTCGGAACGAAAAGGACTGTTGAAGCCGTACTTCCAGCCTTGCAGTGTTCCGAGAATGGGAAGGTTTTCGGATTTCAGCTGATAGTTTCCGGGTTCGAAAACATCGGCGATTTGTCCGCGATAGACAAACACAGCCATCTGGCCGGGCCTGACAATCAGTTGGGCGCCATTTTTGATTTCGTTCTGATAACGAGGAAATCGCCAGACGAGTGTGGTGCGGTTATCATCCAGCCACTCGATAATGTCGATCAGTTCAGCGCGCAGTTTGTCAAAAAGACCCATGATAGAACCTTGGGTGAGGACGAGTGGAATGTGACTGGTCAGTGATTGAACAGAATGGCGAACACCATTCGTGGGCATAACGCCTGAATACTATCGATACCGCAACCTCGACTTCAAGGTGGTGCTGCTCGGTTTGAAAAGGACTTTCTCCATGAGTTTTGACCTCGTTGGTCTGGGTGAGTTGTTATGGGATTGTTTGCCTGAAGGCCGGGTGATGGGTGGCGCCCCCGGGAATGTGGTGTTTCATGCCCAGCAGCTCGGACTGAATGCAGCACTGGCGACACGAATTGGGAACGACTCGGCCGGTCGCGACCTGTTGCAGCAGGTGAAGTCCCTCGGGCTGCCCACACATTTGATGCAGATTGATGCTCACAGACCGACGAGCCTCGTCACGATAGAACTTGATCAAACCGGGTCTGCGACATATGTCTTTACTCCCGATTGTGCCTGGGATGGTCTTGAGCAGTCGCCACTCTGGCTGGAAGCGTGTGCCTCGGCCCGGTCGATCTGCTTTGGATCACTGGCGCAGCGCGGCAAGCGATCTCATCAGACGATCTGGTCCTGCCTGAAAATCTCCCGTGAAAAATCACCAGCAGCTTGCCGCCTGTTTGATATCAATCTCAGGGCACCTCATATCGATCGTGAGGCGATCGTTGCCTCGTTGCGACTGACGTCAGCCTTGAAGCTGAATGAGGATGAATGGCCTGTATTAATGGGCATGCTGGAAAGTTCGCCTCAGGGAGTTCCATCGACCACATTTGAGAAAGCTTCGGCAGAAGTGGTCTTCAAGAAATTCCCTGAATTACAGTGGATTTGTGTGACGCAGGGCAAAGCGGGATTGAGTCTCTGTACTCGAGAGGAGTGGGTCAAAGTGCCCGGGCAATCCATTCAAGTCGTGGATACCGTCGGCGCTGGCGATGCTACTTCCGCCGGTTTGATCTATGGGCATTTGCAGAACTGGCCACTCGTAAAAACCGCTCGATTTGCCAATACGTTGGGTGGCCTGGTCGCAAGTCATCGAGGGGCTACGCCACGATTACCGTTACAACAATTGGCGGCCCAATTTGAGGTTTGCCAATTTGAAGTTTGATTGGCGGGATGATTCAATTCTGGTCATCCAGATGCGACCTGTGCTGAATTACTGCTCAACGTGAAAAATCAGTTGTTCGGAGGGATATCGAACCTTCGCTGCAGCGGCATATTTGTCATCTTCAGCACGATATCCGAGCGTGCAGACAACGACAGTCTCGTAGCCATCTTTGCGACAATCCAGAATCTCGTCGTATTTGGCAGGAATAATCCCTTCCATCGGGCAGGTATCGATGCCGATGAGCGCAGCAGCCGTCATCAGATTTCCCAGGGCAATATAGACCTGTCGTATGTTCCATTCGCGTACGGTCATACCCGCAGGAGGATTCTGAAGTGAGTTGATAATGACATTTTTCAGACCGGCAAGAGATTCGAGAGGAACCTGCCGCGTTGTGGAGATGGAATGCATGTATCGTTCGACATCTTCCGTTGTGAGTTCGCTTTTTGCAGTCAGCACCACGACATGCGAGGCGTCGCGAACCTGAGTCTGCCCCCAGGAAATGGCTGGAAACTGACTTTTGACAGTCATATCTGTCACCACATAAAAGCGCCAGGGCTGCAGGCCAAAAGATGAAGGCGTGAGAACAAGTGACTCTTCGAGAACCTTCCACGTGTGATCAGGGATTTTCTTGTGGCTGTCGAATTTTTTGACCGCATACCGCCATTGAAGAGCCTGGTGAAGATGCTCGGGAGAAATAGGGTGAGTCACGATCAACAGCCTTTCCGGGCGAGCGTACTTAATGCTTAGATGGACGAACTACAAATTATAAATCGGAAGGAGAGTTCGCCAATCGGCCAGGCTGTGAATGTTTTGAAATGAGCCTGACGATGAAAACTGCGAGACGTATCTCTGTAAATCAATTTTGAATGAGCGGCCCAGCGGCAGAGCGTTGGACACTTGTTAATTCAGCCAGATTTGACTGGATTGTGCGACAGAAGTCTTCGAGTGGCAAGTCGTTGGAATCGACGCCAAACGGATCTTCAATTTCAACCCCGATCTCTTCAATACCGAACATGGTGTAGGCGATGATGAGGGTCGCCACAATCGTCTGCCAGCCAAAGTCATTGACGAGGGCTAGTGGTAATGTAAAGCAATAAACCATCAGAACTCGCCTCAAGTGAACGGTATACGCAAAAGGCGCAGGGGTGTTGCGAATTCGCTCACATCCCCCGAGGTAATCCACCAGCAGCGTAATGTTCTGATCGAAAAACCCCTGTTGAATACTGTCGATATGCCCTGTTCTGTGGGCCTCGTTGACGAGATTCGTCAATTGGCTGGCAACAAACATCGGGGGGTGGAGAGCACTGATTGCAGCATGCACATCATCTGGCGGCAGTTCTTGAGCAATTGGGCCCAGGCTGCGTTCATTTCTCAGTCGGTACATGGTGGCCCACGAAAAGGCGGAAGTCCATAAACTCAAACGCTGCTGAATTTCTGGAGTCGATTGCAGTAATGATTGATTAAGCCTGCCCAGGTTTCGGGATTCGTTAATCAGCGATCCCCAGAGTTTCCGTCCTTCCCAGAAGCGGTCATAGGAAGAATTGGTGCGGAAGACAAGCAGCAGACCGACAACGACACCAAGTAAAGTATGCCCTGTTGCCGGAAACTCAAAACCACGAAACCAATCGGGGAATCGGTAGTGAGCCATGGTGACCACTGTGGACCAGATCACGCAAACAGCCACCCGCCCGAGTATTTCCTGAACCATAGAGCCGCGAACATCGAACAAATGGCTTGTCCAGCGATGCGGGTTGTAAGGAATCATAAAGTCAAGCTCTTTCAGAGTCTGGGGATCATCCCTTCTGGATTTCCCAAAGATTAGGAGCAGAAAGCTCTTGCACGTCAATGATGCAGAAAATGTGACTTGACGTTTCGGTGCCATGCAGGCATATTGAAAATAATGTTTTGAGTAATCAAAAACGCTGTGAAATGGTTATGTCCGCCTGTTTGACTCTTTCCCGCCGAGAATTTTTCCCCTGGCTGGCTCTGCTGTCGGGGTGTTCGACAGGGTTGAGCAGTCCACCATTAAGTCGACCTGCCAGTATTGTGGCCTCTACGGGAATGGTAGGTGATCTGGTTCGTGAACTGGTTCCGTCCTCCCTGGGGGAAGTAACCACATTGATTCGCCCCGGCGTCGATCCCCACCTGTATCGACCCACACGGGCCGACTTACTGAAGGTGCTGAATGCACGTCTGATTTTCAGTTCGGGGCTGCATCTTGAAGGGAGAATGGATGCCCTGTTTGAGCGAGCGGATCGACCGGGTCGCCCGTCGATTGCCATTTCGAGTGACATTCCCAAAGACCAGATCATTTATCCCGATGACCACTCGGGTCGTCCAGATCCGCATTTGTGGATGGATGTGAGCCTGTGGCGAGCAACTCTGGGGCTGATTTCTCGAACCTTGAAAGATGTTTTTCCAGAGGCTCAGGACGAAATTGCCAGACGAGAAGCCCAACTTTCCGACGTGCTGGCCCGTCTTGACAAAACTGTTGAGGAGATGGTGGCCTCGATCCCGGAACCTCAGCGATTGCTGGTCACCTCTCATGATGCCTTTGCCTATTTTTCCAGGCGTTATCACATCCCTGTCGAATCGATTCAGGGAGTGACGACAGATTCTGAACCTGGCGTGGCAGATATTGATCGCCTCGTCGATATCATCACCAGCCGTAAACTGCCGGCAATTTTTACAGAATCCAGCGTGAATGATCGTGGTTTGAGGGCTGTCGTTGAAGGCGTAAAGGCCCGAGGTCATGATCTTATTCTCGCTGGGCCGCTCTATACAGATGCCTTGGGAGAGCCAGGTTCCCCGGCAGATACCTATGTCGGCATGATGCTGGAAAATGCCCGCCAGATCGCGTCCATCCTGGGAGGATCAACTGCTCCCCTCGATCGCTGGACTGAATCATCTGGCAATACTCACAGCAGCTCCCGGTGTCTTTTCAAATCGCTGAGCCCAGCGGTGAAAATGTGCGAGGTAGACCACTGATCATGAATGCCGAGAATTCTCCACCAGATTCACCGCTTGTCATTCATGATATGACGGTGGCTTACGGCCGAAAGCCTGTGCTCTGGAATATTGACTATGTCTCACCCAGTCGAAAACTGATCGCGATTGTTGGCCCCAATGGGGCTGGCAAAAGTACCCTATTGAAGGCGGCTTTGGGTTTGATCCCCCGGCAGAATGGAGAGGCTCTGTTTTTTGGCCAGCCTTATCAGAAGGTTCGACAAAAAGTGGCCTATGTTCCGCAGCGATCCAGTGTGGACTGGGATTTCCCGATCAGTGCCCTCGAAGTGGCGGCCATGGGCTGTTACGGACGTATGGGGTGGTTTCGCCCAGTGAATCGCGATGCCAAAAATACGGCTTTGGCAGCTCTCGAACAGGTCGGTCTGGGAGATGTGGCCAGACGTCAGATTGGTCAACTTTCTGGAGGCCAGCAACAGCGGGTGTTTCTTGCCAGAGCCCTGGCTCAGGATGCCGATCTTTATCTGATGGATGAGCCGTTTGCTGCCGTCGATGCCACGACTGAGCAATCGATTGTGGCCATGCTGCAGGCATTGAGAGATCGAGGCAAGACGACGATTGTCGTGCATCATGATCTTCAAACTGTCTCGGAATACTTTGACGAAGTGCTGTTACTGAACTTGCGGCTGATTGCAGCGGGAGCGGTTTCCGAGGTGTTGACGCCTCAAAATCTGAAGGCCACATACGGTGGTCAGCTTTCCATTCTGGATGCAGTGGGCCAGCGGATGTCAGCGAGACAATCCGTGACCAGTTAGAGTTTCCAGGCGATTGAGTTCCGCTGGATCAATTCCAGTTAATCGATCAGTTCTTTGAATTTGCTTCAGCCAGAACGGTGATTGTCAAGACGATGTTTTCCATGAGTTATAACGCTCTGCTGGTGCTTTCGGGCACAATGCTCTTAGGGGCGTCGTGCGGATTGATGGGCGTTTTCTTGACTTTGCGGCGTCAGGTTCTGCTGAGTGATGTGATCAGTCATGCCGCTTTACCCGGCGTGGCGATGGCGTTCCTTTTGGGGTTATGGCTGGCCCCTGAAAAAGCAGGCACACTTCCGTGGCTGGTCGGTGGATCGATGTTCGCTTCGGGGGTTGCCGTCCTGATCTGTTTTGCACTTCAGCAGGTCAAACCTCTCTGGGGAGAAGCGGCTTTTGGCATTCCGCTGGGTGGATTTCTCGCACTGGGAGTTGTCTTCTTTTCGATCATTCAGCAGGTTCCTTCAGGAAATGCGGCTGGACTCGAGGGCCTGCTCTTCGGAAGAGCGGCAGCTCTTTCGAGCACCGATGTGCTCCTGTTGGGCGGGTTGGCAGGGATCGTCGTGATTGTCTGTCTGCTGTTACGAAAAGAATTGCTGCTGATCGCTTTTGATCGGGAATTTGCCATTGCTCAGGGATTGCCTGTCGCTTTGCTGGATATGTTGCTGACTGGGATGACAGCTGCCATTTGTGTGCTGGCTCTGCCGATGGTGGGGTTTTTACTGGTGGTGGCATTGATGGTGACACCGGCTGCAGCGGCGCGGTTCTGGTCTGATCGACTGGGACTGATGATCCCGGTTTCTGTAATGCTGGGGATGGTGTCTGCAGGGCTGGGAACACTGATCAGCGGTCAGCTGGAGTATGTTCCGACAGGGCCGGCGATTGTCCTCTGTGCCACAATGTTCTTTGCGATCAGTGTCTGCTTTGGCTGGTCACATGGCGTTGTCTACCAGTGGTGGAGTCGTCGATTGCTGAAGCAGGAGCAGTTGCTGGACGACCTGTTGCGAAGTACCTACGAAGAATTCGAAGCGGCAACGGCGAAACTCCATTCTCCAACGATGGCTCCAGCGGAAACTGGTCAACAAGACTTGAATCAACAGTCGCTGGACAAGCGTTTGAGCGGTGTTCATCCATGGGCCGGGGCCCCGGAAGAATTCTGGTTGCATCAGGAGGTTTGCTTTCCGAAATCGATACCCACGAAAGATCTGTCGCTCCTTAAACAGAATGCAGTGAATCGAGGCTGTTTAAGAATCGATAGTGCGGGTCAATGGCGAATGACTGAACTGGGCTGGCAGAAAGCGAAGGCTGTTGTTTTGCGACATCGCCTGCTGGAATTGTATTTGATTGAACATGCTGAATTTCCTCCGGCTCAAGGTGATCGGACTGCCGACCTACTGGAACATGCTCTGGGGCCGCACACCGTCGATGAACTGAAGATCCTGCTTCGAATTGACTTTGGGCAAGGGGTCATTCGCAGTCCCCATCCGTTGGAAGCGACGTCAATTCGTGAAGTTTCTCCTTGAAAACAACTGTGATGAAATTGCCAACCTTGATTGTGACATGAATTAAATCCATGGAGTTACTGACACAAATCCTGCAGGCACTTTCCACCTGGTGTCTGATTGATACCTGGATGGTGGTGATGGCTGCATTGGTGGCCATGGCTTGTGCTATTCCGGGCTCATTTCTGGTTTTGCGCAGGCAGTCCTTACTGGCCGATGGCGTGAGTCATGCTGCTTTGCCGGGCGTAGTCGTGGCATTTCTCTTGAGTGGATTATTACCAGCCGGAAGTGGCTGGAGTGTGGTCATTCTTTTAGCGGGAGCAGCAGTTTCAGGGATACTGGCTTCCGTCCTGATTGAACAACTGCAGAAATTGCGAACGATCCACGCAGATACCGCTTTGGGCATTGTTTTTACTACATTGTTTGCTGTAGGCCTGCTGCTGTTAAGAACACTGGCCGATCGAATTCATCTCGATCCGGCCTGTATTGTGTTTGGCAATCTGGAGGTTGCAGTCGTTGAGACCTTTGCAGGAACCAGCCTCCCCATTGGTGTTGTAGTGGCCTTGGTGACGTTGGTTCTCAATCTGACCTGTCTATCGCTCTTTTATAAAGAACTGCTGATCTCGACGTTTGATACCGTGTTCGCTGAGTCGATAGGAATCGCCGCTTCCCGTGTTCAACTCCTGCTGGCGGTGCTGGTGGCGGTGACAATTGTGGGGGCGTTTCAAACGGTGGGAAGTCTGCTGGTCTTGGGGATGCTGGTGATTCCCCCTGCCACAGCGAGGCTGCTGACATACCATTTTCCATCGATGATACTGCTGTCGATGGGCATTGGATTGTTTTCGGCTGTGATGGGGCATGTGTTGGCCATCAGTCTCGTTGGCCCACTGCTGGCGTCTATTGGTGTGGACGGGATAGAAGCTGTCAGTACAAGTGGCATGATGGTTCTCGTGGCCAGTGGATGCCTGCTGCTGGCGCTCCTGTTGAGTCCCGAATATGGAGCGTTGAGCCGGCTGGGTCAGCAGATGCGTACCCAGATGCGAATTGCAGAAGAAGACCTGCTGGCGGTCCTCTATCGATTGGAGGAGGCCGGCCGACAGGTTTCGACGAAAGATCTGGCATCTCTGGTGGCGGAATCGACAGGGCAGCCCGCCTGGAGAATCTGGGCCGCAAGTCGGCAATTGATCAGGAGAGGAGCCATGTCATACGAAGATCAACATTATGTGCTGACTGAGATTGGCCGTCAGGGAGGGCGACAGATCGTGCGTGCACATCGACTCTGGGAGACATTTCTGGCTCAGCGATTGGGTTTACGCCCCGAGCAATGGCACGATAATGCCAGCCGAGCGGAACATTACATTTCTTCGGAACTGCGTCATGAACTTTCGAACGATCTGATGCGACCCGATCAGGACCCTCAAGGTCGGCAGATTCCACCTGAAAGTTGAGAGCTAAAACTTGATGAGATCATGCATTCAAGCATCAATCACTCTGAATTTTCCGTGGGGTTGTTACACTTGAATTCAGATGGAATCCCTTGGAATCGACAGGATGAACATGGCTCGCAAAAAAACGATATCAGCAAATGAGGGCCCCTCTTTTGAAGAGGCCCTTGAGGAACTTCAAGGGATCGTTGATCAGCTGGATGAAGGCCAGTTACCACTGAACGACGCTCTTCAAGGGTTTGAGCGCGGCATTCATCTGTATCGGGTTTGTAGCGAAATTCTGGAAAACGCTGAATCGAAAGTTGAGATGCTGCAGTCGCAGCTGAAAGGATCCGGGCCAGAGGCAATTCCCGTCGATTCGATCATTAAAAGCACCATTGATACCAGCCTCGAAAAGACTTCGCCGATGTCGTCAGATCGCACGGAGGCCACCTTGAGCCGTGATCCAGCCACAGTGCCAGAGGCACCTTTTGATGCACAAGTTGATGCCGATCCAGGACGTGGCACTGAACAACTTTATTCAGAAGATTCGATGAGATCTGAAAATAACTCTCCTCGCCCCAATACAGGGCTGTTTTAATCTGAATCGTGATTCTCCAGACCGACGATTCAGTGATAAACATGATTTTCGCAGGGCCTGCATTACTACGGGATGAGCCTCGTTTCTGCACTGGATGGGAGTTTTCGTGAACCAGGAACGCTCACATCAGCCACCGCTCGCCAATAGCAGACAGCAAAACGTCGCTCAGCTCAGTTCTCAAAAGTTGAGTTCAACGCAGATTACAGCGGCACAGTGGTCTCCGGCTGGACGTTCTGCGATTGCACTGGTTCGTGTTCACGGCGATTTAAGTCGCCTGAGTTCTTCGGCTCAACAATTGTTTCACTCTGCAGGGCAGGTCAACTGGACCAGTCTTCCCGAGAAAAGTGTGCATTATGGCCACTGGGGGCAAGAACATGCTGAAGGGGTCGTCCTGACTCAAATTGAAAAGGATGTGCTGGAAATCTCCTGTCATGGAGGGACTGCTGCGGTCGAAAACCTTTTGACTTCGCTGCAGGGAATTGGCGTGATCGTGCAGTCGTGGCAGCAGCAACTCGCCTCCCGCAAAAACTATCTGGTTGCAGAATGCACAGAGGTGCTCACTCGTGCTGTGACTGTCAAATCGGCTCAATTGATTCTGGCTCACAGTCTCGAAAAACTCCCGGAATTCGCAGCAGATATCAACTGGCCTGCGGATGAACGATCGCGAAATGAAGCGATCCGATCGGTGGAGTTGAGTCTCAAATGGTGGGAGACCGGTCGGCGTCTGACAGAAGGCTGGGTCGTCTCGATCGTTGGTTTGCCCAATGCCGGAAAATCGAGCCTGATCAATCAACTGCTGGGATACGAGCGTTCCATTGTGATTGATCAACCAGGGACCACGCGGGATATTGTACGGGCTTCAACTGCGATCGGTGGCTGGCTGGTTCATCTGGCCGATACCGCAGGTGTTCGCGAAAGTGAAGATCCGCTCGAAGCGGAAGGCATCCAGAAGACGATGACCACTGCCGGGCAGGCGGATCTGGTGATGTATGTGGTCGATGCCAGTCAATCATTGCAGGCCGCTGACGTACAGCTTTCCCGCCAGTTTCGCGATGTGGTAATCCTCCTTAACAAGTGCGATCTCCCCATGGACCGCGACGTCCTGCAACAATGGCCAGACGCCCTGCCCATTTCGACAGTGACGTCTCAAGGCATCATGCCGCTTCTGGACATCCTGGCGCGACGACTCATGCGTCGTGGCCCTGCACCAGACGTCATGATTCCCGTGACCATGCGACAGCAGAGTTGCCTGCAGAAAATTCTGACAGCACTCAAGGCTTCAAATATCGACCAATATCTGTTGGCAAAACATGAGCTGGCCACTGGAAATTGCTCGAACTGACAACGATGGACTTGACTTGTCAGGAATTCTACAGCTTTCAAAAAACCGATAGCTGCGATCTGTGCTAGTGGGAGTCAGTTCGGTTGATGAGAAACGTGGCTGTCTCAGAGAGAAACTGCGTCACGATGTTCGCATAAGGCTGTGGGAGAGGGACTTCGGCGAGTGCTTCGGTCATCAGTTCCATCCACCGATTTCTGGCCGCTGGTGTGATCTCGAAGCTGGCATGTCTCATGCGCAGCCGTGGTGCGCCCCGTTTGGTGAGGTAGTCCTGCGATCCTCCCAGTCGGTAGACCAGAAAGTCTGCCAGGCGGGTTTCGGCAGCTTCCCAATCATGGGGAGGATACATGCCGCCAACAAGTGAATCATGCTGAACACGCTGATAGAACGCGTGCACAAGTTGCCTGATGCTGGGTTCACCAATGGCAGGAATGACCGTCGATGGGAGATCCACAGGAGGTACTGTCGGCTCAGACAATCGAATTCGACTCCCCATTGGAACCACAGTTGTTCACATCCACTCGGTCATCCCATGGCGGGCGGTGATGAGTCGCTTGCTCAATCTCGGTGAACCATTGGTGCTCATCAGATGTTAATCGCACGGGACGTGTGCGGTTAAGTCAAAAAATGACTATAACTCAACCACGGCTTCGGTAAAGCGAAACGTGATTTTGATGGAAACTTACTGAAATCACCTTTTCAGGGTGAATGGCTGAATTTCGCCTGTTAACTGCTGTGAAAGTGCGATCCGTGGATAATCGAACCCTTATTCGTGTTGGCCATAGCCCTGATCCTGATGATGCCTTCATGTTTCATGCATTGGCGAACGATAAAATTCCGACCGGCCAGTACGTTTTCACTCACGAACTCCAAGATATCGAGACGCTCAATCAGCGGGCCTTCCGTGGGGAGCTGGAGCTTTCCGCAGTCAGTCTGCATGGTTACGCCTATTTGACAGACAAATACGCCCTGTGCGCCTGTGGCTGCAGCATGGGAGATAATTATGGCCCCATGGTTGTCGCTCGTCAGCCGATGGAAATTGACGATCTGATTGGCAAGAGAATTGCCATCCCTGGAAAGTTGACCACAGCCGTTCTGTCGTTGCGATTACTGCTCGGAGATCGATTTACTCCCGTACTTTATCCCTTTGACGAAATTCTGAATGTGGTCGAGCGTGGTGAAGTTGATGCAGGGCTGATAATTCATGAAGGCCAGTTGACCTACGCCTCTCAAGGCTTGAGTCTGGTGGTCGATTTGGGTAAATGGTGGCTGCAGAAGACCGGGCTTCCTTTGCCACTGGGAGGTAATGCCATCCGGCGTGATCTGGGCCGCAAAGCGATGGAAGAAGTCACGGCTCTGCTCAAACAGAGCATTGTTTATGGTCTTGAACATCGCCAGGAAGCGTTAGGCCACGCCAAGAAGTATGGTCGAGATCTCGATGACCACAAGGCTGATGTCTTTGTTGGTATGTACGTGAATGACTGGACGATCGACTTTGGAGATCGCGGCCGTGAGGCTGTGAAATTGCTGCTGGCGAGAGCTTATGAACACAAACTCATTCCGCATCCGGTCGAGTTAGAGTTCATTGGCTGATTGCGGGTTCATTTGAATCCGTTTTGTGAGATGTTTTCGTGTGGCATTGGGTAGTTGGCAGGCAGCAACCCAATGCCACACGAGTTTTCTCTCCTTGAAAGTCTCTCGTCGCTCGTGAGCGGCGGGTGGCTGGGGTTGAGTCTTCGAACCCCCAGCAATCGCCGGCAACAACTGGGGGGTTCGCGAAGACGCTCAACCCGAGCCACCTCATGCCAAGGAGCGCAGTTAAACCTTAGGCTCAGCATGAGATGAACTCATTTGCCATTGATCAATCTTCAGGCTGGAGTTGGGTCATTTGCAGGTTTACATCTCGTGCGATCGGAGAACTCTCCGATCGCACATCTTCAGTCGCTCATGCGAGGCTGTTGGCTTCATCCATGGCGATGAGTTATGCGAATATGCACGTCGTCGCTACTTGGAAACATAATCCAAGCAGTTAACGACCTGTCATCATTTTTGAGCATCAGCGGGCAGTTGCTGAGGAATTTGCCACCGGCTGTCGAGGATCAGATTTTCCACGATTTCTTCCCGGAAGCTGCCGTTTTCCTGCTCTTCAAAACGAATAACCGCCAGATCTCCCAGACGAGGATATAACTGAGCGTTAGAACCTTTGAACTCAGCTTCATGGAATGTGTGACCACTGTTGATCACAACGTATTTGAGCGAATTCAGTGGATTCGGCACAATCATCGCGATGGCATGGTTCTGAGGTGAAAACTCTTTCCCGTTCACGACAATTCTGTCTTTTGTCCATTCGATGGGAAGTTGATCGACAATTCGTGCGATCAGTGTGTTTGATCCGGGATCTCCACACAGAATCAGATTCTTGTCCATAAGAATCTCATCACTCAGGCCGTTATCCACAATTGCCGGCGGTCTCCCGCGCAGCCATCGATCAAACTCCTGCTGACTTCTTTTGAGAGACCAGTTCGTGTAGGCCTCGTGAGCACTATTCCATGCCCGCCCGCTCCCCGTCACATGAACGAATGGTTGAGTGAAGGCGTCATCAATGGGGCCTTGCAGGCGATGATGCTTGTGCCTCATGTCATTAATCTCGACATCGCGCGAGGCTTTGTACTCCAGTTGTTTCCAACCGTTGCCGCGAAGTTCGTAATACACATCGGGAAGCAAGCCTTCGGCAGCATTTCGTAGAGGCAGGACCTCACTGCCATCAATCCGGATTGACTCGGCGGCCTGGCGATCCACACTCAGGATCGCCACGTTTTTCGTAGAGACTTCGACAAGGTCAGCGTCATTTTTAATTTCAGCATCAATCGTCGAAATCTGGTAAGGGAATTCCTGTCGAATGACTTTCAGCCAGTCGGCCTCAGGGTATTTGACTGTCCAGGTCGTAAAGCGAATCTTCGGATTCAGTGGAAAACGAACGCGCCCCGATTGGCGATATCGATCATGAAAGGCCTGGAACTCCTGTTCGGATTCCGGATGCCATTTGTGTGCCACCCCCTGCCCGATCAATACCGGGATCTCCACTCCCGCTTCGCGAGCCGCTTTCTGCATGGTCTGTGCGGCCGCGAGTTGAGGATCCTCCGATCCACCGTAGCCAATCATGGGAACTAATCCCGCATTGGGGGCATAGTCGATCGCATCGTAGATTCGCAACAGCTCTCGACGTGGAGACTCGATGGGCTCTTTGAGCTTCTGGTAGACAATCGTATCAGCAAAGCCGGCACCAGCTCCTACAGAAGACCATTGATCCGGATGATGGACACCCAGATGCCAGGCACCGGCACCACCCATTGAAAATCCCCACAGATTGATTCTCTGATCGTCAATGCGAAATCGCCTGATCACATCCCGGATCGCTTCGAAAACATCTGTCTCGCCTGCCCAGCGATACGCGTTATTTCCTCTGCCAAAAACTTCCAGACGAAAATGCTTTGGCGACTGCTTGAGAGTCTTGCCCTCATGCTGGTCAATGAATTTCACTTCGTTCAAATCATTGTCCCGGCCGTGAAGCACAACTTCGAGTGGCCATCGATCCGCGCTTTCCTGCTGATAACCTTCGGGAATCCAGAGCGAATAGGGCTGGATCGATTCATCGACTTCCGAAACATAACCCAGAACATGCTGTCCACCGGGAGCCAACCAGGGAGCTTCTTTTTTCTCAGCGGCAGCGACTCGATTCAGCCCTTGTCTGGTGACTCGAACAAGTGCATCTCGTTGAGTGCTGTTGCGAATTTCCTCATGACGCAAAGCCCAGTCAATGGCTTTGGGAAACACCTGAATGTCTGCAGGCTGGGCAGATCGGGGGAGTTCTAAATCCTTGAGTTGGCTTACCTGTCGCAGCTTCTGGATCTCTTCGATACTCGTCAGTGATGCCGGATCGATCGGCTCGGGTGGAGCTTTTTTGGTCGTCACCTGTGCGAGAAGATGAGCGTTTGTCGTTGTTGATTGTGCCGCCAGCGGGGTTGTGCAGATGAGGTTCAACACCAGCAGTCCACAACCACTCAGGCAATGACTCCAGCGGGAAGAGCAACTTATTCGCCACAAGTCTGAGAAGGTGATCCATCCTGTATGAGCAGTCAAAGCCATAATGGTTTCTCGAAGAAGTGTCATTCAAGTTGTCTGGTTTAATCGAATGGGTGCGGTCAAAAATTTCAAGGCGAAGCATCTGGTGAGTTGCGGTCAGTGGCAAGTTCCGTGGCGACGAAGCCGCACTGTCGATGTGCCCCGTCACAGAAAGGCTTGTTCTGGCTGGCCCCGCAGCGACACAGAGCGATGTTTTTTCCCGGTGGCAGGTCAAACCGCGAGTATTGATGATCAATGATTGTCACCGGGCCTGTAATGACCAACGGGCCATTTTCGCGAGTGCGAATGACCACTTCGTTCATCTGGGGCTGTGTCTGGAGGGGATCAACTTGAGAATTCATTTCAGATCATCAGACCATGTCGACGGTGTTGTGGGGCCGGAATCGATTTTGGAAATCGACACTCGATCTCTGTTATCAACAGATGAGAGCTTAACGAAACCAGCGGCTCAATGCCCTGAAAATTCAAGGGATCGGTCTTAACGATCAAGAGGAGAGACCGTTGCCGAATCTCACTAAGGTCACAGAGGCAATTTTTGATTTGTGAGCTTGTGGCAAGTTCTGTAGAACAATGCGAAGTTTCCAACAGAAAGTTCAGCATGGCGAAAGCCTACGTCCCAGGACTGACAATCAGCCGCCAGACCGTCTGGCATTCGAAGCGATTACTGCCGATTCCTGGCGAAGTACTGGCTTCTGTAGGAGATGTTGTCAGTGCTCGGCAGGGAGTGGCTCGGGCACAGCTCCCCGGTGAGCCGTACCCAGTCAATATCGCCCGCCTGCTTCAGGTTTCTCCCAGCGATGTCCCCAAATTCCTTCTCAAGAAATTGGGCGACCCGATTTCGATGGATGAGGAATTGGCATGGACCGGTGGGCTTTTCGGCTGGTCGCCTCGCAGTGTCTGTGCCCCCTGTGGCGGTGTGGTCGAATCGATTTCTCCCATTACCGGGCAGGTCCTCATTCGCAGTGAACCACAAGTCATCGAGGTGGCTGCTTATTTGAGTGGAGTTGTGACTGAAGTTGTTCCTCAAGAAGGTGTGGTGGTCACCAGTCGGGCCGCTGTCGTCCAGGGGATATTTGGAATTGGTTCCGAAGCCTATGGCGAAATTGTACTCGCTGGCCAATCACCCGAGGAGACTTTGACAGAAGATCGCTTGAATAGCAGTTACCATGGGAAAATTGTCGTTGGCGGCGGTCGCATGACGGAAGGGGCTGTTCGTAAAGCGGCTCATCTGGGAATCTCAGCTCTGGTTTCGGGAGGGATTGATGATTCCGACTTGCGTGAGATTCTGGGGTATGATCTGGGGGTCGCGATTACCGGTACTGAAAAACTTGGTACGACTCTGGTCATCACCGAAGGATTTGGTGAAATCCCGATGGCCAGACGAACTTTTGAACTCTTCAAATCAAAAGTTGGTTGCTACGGCTCCTGCAATGGGGCCACTCAAATTCGTGCCGGTGTGATGCGGCCCGAAGTCGTGATTCCGGAAGTCGAACAGAACAGTTTGGCAATCTCGGTAGAAACAGGTCGATCACAGGAACCGGTGTTTTTGACCGATGGTGCAGCCGTACGCATTATTCGTGATCCGTGGTTCGGCGTGATTGGCAAGGTCTTGAAATTGCCGCATGAACCACTGCTGCTCGATTCGGGTGCGAAAGCACGGGTGTTGATTGTGGCTCTGGCCGATGGTCGTCATGTGACAGTACCCCGCGCAAACGTTGAATTGCTGGAGACCTGACCGATGGGATCGTCACATCTTGAATGGTTGTCAGGCACGGTGCACTCCTCAAGCGGTAACGCTTTGCGTTCCGTTTGGCGATGGTTGAATTGTTCTTTGGCCATGATGTGGGTCTTGGCCATTTGCTCGCTTCCTTTGACTGCGATATCGCAAGCGTCCGAAACGATTGCCCTGCAGGAAACTCCAGGAGTCCCCTCCACAACTCAGTCTGACGTTCAGTTCGAGTCCTCTTCTGATGTGGTCACTCCTTCAGCAGAGATGGCCACGCCGCCTGCCAATGAGGCCGCAGATAATCCCCTTGAAGATACGGCCTCGAAGCTATTCTCTGAGAAAAGGTTCTGGTCACTGATTCTGGTGCTGGCGGTCTGTTTCAGCGTGTTGATCTGCACCTTCCGCGCCAGAATGGGTGCCAAGGTTTATGTCCGACCGATTGCTGGTTTGAAGGCGATTGAAGAAGCTGTGGGGCGGGCGACCGAAATGGGGCGTCCTGTGTTGTTCGTCCCTGGAATCATGGATTTGAATGAATTGCAGACCGTGGCCGGTCTGAGTGTCCTATCGTCAGTCGCGAAAGAGTCGGCAGCTTATGAGAACAATGTGCATGTTCCAACGGCCAGGTCACTGGTGATGACGGCTGCTCGTGAAGTGGTTCAGGCGGCATGCATCGAAGCCGGCAAGCCCGATGTCTACAACGATGACTCGGTTCGATACATCACCGATGAACAGTTTGCTTATGTGGCTGAAGTTTGCGGCTGGACACAGCGGGAAAAGCCAGCGGCTTGCTTTTATATGGGCCAGTTTTTTGCGGAATCACTACTACTAGCGGAAAATGGGAATTCTGTTGGTGCGATTCAAATTGCCGGGACTGCTGAATCGTCGCAACTTCCGTTTTTTGTGGCATCGTGTGATTACACACTTCTGGGAGAGGAATTGTTTGCCGCTTCCGCCTATCTTTCTGGTGAGCCACAGCAACTGGGGAGTCTGCAGGGACAGGATCTGGGAAAAGCACTGGCAGTGACTTTGCTGTTGGTGGGATGCCTGCTCATCACGTTAGTCCAGTTTAAGGAATTAGGGCCATACCCCCAAATAGCCTATGACGTTCTGTATCATCAGATTCTGGGGAGAGATTGATTTCGACAGCAATTTGAGATGATTTTCGCTCGACAAGCGTCCGTTGAATGAAGGCTTTCAACCCGCTTTCTCTGGATACTTCATCCTTAAGTTTTCTTCGGTGAGTCATATTTCGGGAAGATCAAGCGACTGATGTTCAAACGGCAAATACCAATGCTGATTGCCATGTTGACCGGACTCATCATGGTGGTTTCATTTTTCTCACCCAGGCTGGAGTGGATGAGCGCCGTTGTGGAGTCGTGGTTCCTGATCCTGGCAGCCATTGCCATGCTGCTGGGCGGGGCCAATCTCTTCATGCATCATTCGAACCTGATCTACAACCAGAAGCCGGGCTGGGGATACTCCGCACTCACTCTGGCTGGTTTTCTAGTCACCCTCGTCGCGGGTCTATTGAAACTGGGTGTGCCTCTGACGCCTCAGTTTCCGGAATATGCGTGGGCTGGAAATTTTGAAGATCAGCCGGGAGTCATCTGGTGGCTGTATGAGTACATCATCAAACCATCGACAAGCACGATGTTCGCATTGTTGTCGTTTTTTGTGGCTTCGGCGGCCTTTCGTGCCTTTCGCGCAAAGAGCACTGAAGCGGCTCTGCTGCTGGTGACGGCTCTCGTGGTGCTGCTGGGGCGATCTTATGCCGGCACAATCTTGTCAGCACCCGTTGGCGATGCCTATTCTTTCGCTGCATTGACCGATTTTGTGATCATGAGTGTGATCAATACCTCCGGGCAGAGGGCGATTGTCATTGGAATTGCACTGGGTGTGGCCGCCACTTCACTGCGGATTCTGCTGGGGATGGATCGCTCGTATCTGGGTGCTGATGAATAGCCAGTATCACCCCTCTGAGGTACATCCACGATAAAAGTCAGTCCGAGCACTCCCTATCAAGAGGAACCCTGATATCATCTGCATTCCTCGATACTTCTGCCGTCGCAAGAGTTTACAAGAAGCTGTGTTCGTCTGAGGATGTGAGATGCTGCGAGTTGGGATCGTGACAATCTCTGATCGTGCCAGCCAGGGCGTTTATGAAGATCGGGGCGGCCCCGCCATCAGAGAATACCTGGATGATGTTCTTGCGTGTGCGTATGAGGTCGATTACCGCCTGATTGCCGATGAACAGCCTCTGATTGAAGCGACGCTGATCGAACTTGCTGATCAATCGAACTGCAGTTTGATTGTGACGACCGGAGGAACCGGGCCTGCCCTGCGGGACGTTACTCCGGAAGCGACAACCGCTGTCTGCACAAAGCTGCTCCCTGGTTTTGGAGAGTTAATGCGGAAGGTTTCGCTGGAGAAAGTTCCCACAGCCATCCTTTCGCGACAGACGGCCGGGATTCGCGGTCGTTCATTGATGATCAATCTCCCCGGACAACCCCGCGCCATTCGTGAATGTCTCGATGGAGTTTTTGCAGCTGTTCCTTATTGCATTGAACTGATTGGCGGCCCAGTCTTCGACACTCGTCCCGAACGACTCGTGGCTTTCCGTCCCAGGAAATCTTGAATCCTGCAAGGAATGTCGCTTCATCCTGAGATTACACCAAACAAATCGTTTACCTGAGTGATACAGATCGACAGCTTTTGAGGTGAAACTTGGCTCGCTACTTCAAATACAAATCTTCAGACGATGTGATTGCCGATGCCGCCCGGTTGGGTCATCGCCTGGAAGCGACTCAAGATTTATCGCCGCTGTTTCAATCGCTGCCGGTTGGTGGCCGCGAGGTCGGTAACCGATTGTGCATTCAGCCGATGGAAGGTTGTGATGGAACACCGGCCGGTTTTCCCGATGAGCTGACATTCAGACGCTACGTTCGCTTTGGAGCTGGTGGTGCAAAACTCATCTGGGGTGAGGCGACGGCGATTGAAGAATGCGGACGGATGAATCCGCGGCAACTGCTGATTTCTGAAGAAACGATGCCCGCGCTGGAAAAGATGCTCAACGATTGTCGGCTGGCTCATCAAGAGGCGGGCTTCTCAACGGATGATCTGCTGCTCGGTCTGCAATTGACGCATTCCGGCCGCTACAGCTACCGCACACCACTGCTGGCCATGCGCGACCCGATTCTGGATCTGGTGACCATCGATAAGCAAACGGGGCAACTCGTCGCTGCCGACAAGCCCGTACTGACGGATGCTGAGTTAGAACAGATTGGCGAGCTGTATGTTCTGGCGGCCCGCCGGGCTTATCAGATCGGTTGCGATTTTATCGACATCAAGCAGTGCCACCGATATCTGTTATCCGAGCTTCTGGCAGCCAGAATTCGGCCGGGAAGTTATGGCGGTTGTCTCGAAAATCGAATGCGGCTGGTTCTCGATATGATCAAAGCCATTCGTGCGGAAGTCCCGAAGCTGATTCTGGCAACGCGTATGAATGTCTTCGATGGTATCCCCTTTAAAGGACAAGGTGAGGAGTTTATAGGGCAGCCGATTCCAGTCACTTTCCCCATTGAAACCAGCTTTGGTGCCAGTGCCACCGATCCTTTGCAGATCGACCTGACAGAGCCACTGGAAGTGGTACGGCGGTTGGCGAATGCAGGTATTTCGCTGATCAATGTCTCAGTCGGGAATCCGTATGCCTGCCCGCATTATGTGCGTCCTGCTGAACAGCCACCAGTCGATGGTTATCACGCCCCCGAACATCCACTTTTGGGAGTATTGCGGCACTTTGAGGTGACTAAAGAGGTGCAGAAGGCCGCGGGTGCAGTTCCGGTCGTGGGGAGTGGGTATAGCTGGCTGCAGGATTACGCTTTTGAAGTTGGGGCTGCCAATGTGAAGCAAGGCCGTTGTCAATTTGTGGGGCTGGGGAGAGGTTCACTTTCTCAGCCTGATTTTGCGATCCATCTGGCGAAGAACGGGGCTTTGAACCGGAAGACCGTCTGTCGAACTTTTTCGTATTGCACAAATCTGATGCGTACCAAGGATCATCCCTGGGGGCAGTACGCCACGGGTTGCCCGCCCTTTGATAAGGAAGTTTACGGCCCACTCTGGAAAGAGGCAGAAGCTAAACGCAGTGCTGCCAGCAAATAGTTTTGTCCGTTCAAGATGAATGTCTGGCAAAAGTTGCCGTTCCGAAAATCTGCTCTGTTCGATGGGGATTGCCAGATGTACGATATCGGCACACTTCCCACGGATGGGGTCAAATCATGGCCGATTATCGTCATCTCTTAGCGATCTGTTTCCTGTCATCATCTCCTCTGGTGATGATGCCCGAAGGCTTTGCGACGGATCAGGATTCCATCGCAAACCCCGTCATCGCCGCACCGGTCGATGGTCATGCATCGCCAGTCAGAAGTATGGATACTGCAGGCAGTCCTCCTGCCCCATCGCGAGTGATCAATGTCAGTCGCGATCCCAGCGGTGAAATTCATATCTCACTCTCGGTCAGTACTCCGGAAGGAACATCGTCCCGTATCTGGAGGGCAAGGAGTCTGCCCGATCTGAAATCGAATCAGCCAGAGGGGTATGAAATTTTTGTGGAGTTTCTCAAAGGAGAAGTGGCTAACCGTGCCAGGCAGCGTGGCTTAGCCCGTGAGAGACAGAAACGGGAACAGGAGGGATTGCCTGTCGAAGACCATCCCGATGGACTTATCCAAGAAGTACCCGCTCAACCCGAAGCGGAACGGGTGGCTCAGCCAGAGCCGATCCGAATCCGTGAAATTGCCAGGCTGCCAGTGGTTGTTCCCCAGTCCAGTGCAGCGTGGCCTTCAAGTGAATCTCAGCCAAGGCAAATCCAGGCCGATATTCATGGCGGGCGCATTGATATTCGGGATGATGTCGATGGCACGATTGCCATCAGTTGGCAGCCTCGAACAAACACCGCAGGACGAGAGCGGTTCTGGGTGGGGAACTCGATTGAGAAATTGAAGGAATCTGACAGCGAGTTGGCCCAGTGGTATTGGCAACTGACAGGTGGGCCACCCACTGTTCTGCCGACCGATCCAAACACACTGATTTCCAACTCAGGTCTATCTGTGATCGGGTTGCCACCACCTCCTCCGCCAGTCGATCCAGCGGATGTCGAGGCAATCGTGCCTGTGACAGAAGTGGGAGGCTTGCCTCTGGCTCCTCCACCCATCGTGATTCCACAGGAAGACCTGCCGCTGAAAGCTCCCGTCCCGTGAGTTGGGCCAATTGATGGCAGATGGATTTGCGAAAACTGGCCGGGAGTTCCATGATTCATGAAGAGATGATGCATTTCAGTTTCTTCACATGGAAATTCGCCAAGTGATTCCTGCGTTATTTGCATTTCGATTTGAATGGCCAGTCCCCAGGCTTGATCCGTGGAAGAAAGATTCTGCGAACTGGGTTCCCATCGATTCCCAGCATCGATTGCAGAGAGTTGAGCTGGGCACTGGGACAGCGGGAAACTCACTCGAAGTTTATCTCGGTTGGAATGCGGAGGGGTTGGGTGTGCGCTGCCTGGCTGGGAATCTCCCTGATCGACCGGTCTCAAACCCATTACAGGCGAGTTCGACCGATGGCCTGCAGATCTGGATCGATACGCGAAACACTCAAAACATTCATCGTGCTTCCCGGTTCTGCCACCATTTCTGTTGCCTTCCGACGACGACAAAAGGGGCGCAAAAGGGAGTGGTGATTCAGCAGCCGATTGCTCGCGCAAAAGATGAGCAAGCACTGGCTAACCCCGATGAGATTCCCTGTCGCAGTCGAGTCGATGCCCACGGATATGAATTGGAAGTCTGGCTACCGGCTGGAAAGCTGGAAGGGTTTGATCCGATTGGCAGTCCGCGACTCAGCTTTTACTATCGATGGATCCACCATGGAATTCCCGATCAATTTCTGACAGTGGGGCTGGAGTTCCCTGTGGATGCTGACCCGAGCTTATGGCAGACCATTGTGTTGTCGTAGGAATCAAAGGCTTCTCAGGCAGTCGCTTCTCTCAATAGGGCTTTCTCATGACAAGGTCTGCAGCACGCCGGGCAAGACAAGCGATTGCATCAGTGCCAGGTGTGCTGCTGCTGGTGGGCTTGATTTTGTCAGGTCTGGGCCATGGGACTCAGGCCGAAGATTGGCCATGGTTTCTGGGTTCGACACATCTCGGAATCTCCCATGAGACAGATCTGGCGAAGAAATGGCCTGCTTCAGGGCCTCCCGTGTTATGGAAAGCGACAATTGGTGAAGGTTATTCGGCACCTTCGATTGTCGGTGATCGAATCATTATTCATCACCGGATCAGAAAACAGGAGTTTGTCGATTGCCTGAAAACCACGACTGGGGAAAGGCTCTGGCGATATGAGACGACCACGTCGTATGTCGATCCTTACGGATACAATGGCGGCCCGAGAGCCACTCCACTGATTGCCCAAGGTCTGGTGATCACCTTTGGGCCAGAGGGTCGGCTGATCTGTCTGGATCTCGAACATGGCCAGTTGAAGTGGGAAGAAAAAAAAAAAAAAAAATGGCGGGTGCCGGAGCACTTCTTTGGATTTGGCTGCAGCCCGATCATTGATGGCCAGCGCTTGATTGTCCTGGTGGGCGGACAACCGAATTCGGGTGTTGTGGCCTTTGATCTTGCTACAGGAAACGTCCTCTGGGAAGCCGTGGGAAAATCGACCTGGGATGGCTGTGTGACTTCAACAGGAAAGCCCTATCGCTGGACGGGCGAAGAAATGGTGGTCAGTTACTCATCGCCTGTCATTCATGAAGTCGATGGCAAAAGGCATTTGCTTTGCCTGATGCGGCAAGGATTGGTTTCGCTCGATCCAGAGACCGGCAAAGAACGATTTCACTACTGGTTCCGCGCGAGAGTCCATGAATCGGTTAATGCGGCTCGGCCTGTCGTCTGGGGTCGAAAAATTCTTTTAGTCGCGGCTTATGAAGCCGGATCTGTGCTGCTGGAACTTCAGCCTGGCGGGACGGGTGTTAAAGAAGTCTGGAAGAAACCCGATCAGTTACAGGCCCACTGGTCAACTCCCTTTTATGATCAAGGAGTGATCTATGGGTTTTCTGGCAGGCATGAAAATGGCGCGATGCTTCAGGCGGTTGATGCTGAATCGGGTGAGCTTTTGTGGGAAGAATCTGGCTTGAACATTGATGCCGAACTTCTGGAGAGAAGTTCGCAGACAGGTCGATTGAAACGTCGCGATACGGGTGAAGAGGTTCCCTGGCCATTTTATGGGCGAGGCTCAAAAATCCGCATAGGGAATCGGTATATCTTGTGGAGTGAACGTGGCACTCTCATGCTGGGGGAACTCTCTCGTCAGGGTTATCGAGAGGTGAGTCGTACCGGTTGGGAAGATCTAACTTATCCCACATGGGTGGCACCAGTTCTTGCCAACGGTCAATTGTATCTGCGGGATGAAGACACCCTGCTCTGCCTCGATGTCGCAGAACCCCGTACAGAGCCAAAAACACCCGGTAAGTGATCACGATTTTGATTCAAGCCCTTTTCTGGCAGTTGCATCAGGCGAACTGTTTAGCAATGCTGCATGCAGTTGATCGGATAGCCAGACAATGGAAACTCCGGCAGAACTGTCCCATGGTTCCAAAGGAGGAGTATTCGTCATGAGAACAGCCAGTAATGTCCTGGGAACTCCACTGATTCCCTGTGGTTTTGACCCTTTGACGGGCTTCTATCGAGACGGTTGCTGCAATACCGGGGGTGACGACACGGGCCTGCATCTGGTTTGTTCAGAAGTTACCGCAGAATTTCTGGAGTTTTCCAAGGCACGTGGTAACGATCTCGTCACGCCAGTTCCTCAGTGGAATTTTCCCGGATTAAAGCCCGGAGACCGCTGGTGTCTGTGTGTTGTCCGTTGGAAGGAAGCACTCGAACACGGCGTCGCTCCTCCCGTGGTTCTCGAAGCAACCCATATCTCGACACTCGAATTCGTGACACTCGATGAACTCAACGAGCACTCAGTGTCATCCAGTGACTGATGAAGCGGAAGTTTTTAAAACTTCTGGACGCTGTCACGAGCCGTGATCTTGGTATCTCACAGGCTCTGGCTCACTTTTCACCCTCACCAGATATCGGACGACAGGCTGTCTGAACGAGATGAGTTTGAACGGAGTTTTGCAGCCATCATGTGGTGATAATACAGTTTGCAGTATTCAACTGCATTCCGTGATATGGGGTGGCTGGGGTTCAGCGTCTTCGCGAACCCCCAGTTTGTGCCAAAAATCGCTGGGGGTTCGAAGACTCAACCCCAGCCACCCGCCGCGCATTAGTTCATTGGAATCGGGATGAGCCGAGCCCAGCGACCTTTCTCACTCAATAAATTCACCCCGCCAACAATCGATGTTGGCGGGGTTTCTCGAATTTCGTTAACAAAGGATGCATACCATCCAGCAAGCTTTGGCTGTCAGGGAAAGCGAGTCTGAACTAACGAGTGGCCGCCTGTTGAAGTTCTTCTGGCGACATTTTCAGATCGGCGGGTTTAATCCCCTTTTTGTAGGAACCAAAGCCATACATGGTTGGTACAAATTCGCCGACAAAAGCCACATTCGAGGTAGGATTAATGGCGGCTTCCTGCCCCAGTCCCCAATAGACCGCATTGATGATCATTCTGCGAACACCTTCGCTTTGAATGTCGGTGGCTGAGCCCATAGTGGTCGTGAAAATGCGACTGGTGGAGCCAGTTTCGTGCTTGTGGTCACGAGTCCAGGCAATGGGCTGCATCGGATTGTTTTTCTTCCCTTCGACTGCGGGCGAATCTGGTTCCAGAGTTTTGGTCACTTCTCCACGCATGAGGATGATGGCATCTGCTGGTGGATTGGCTGTGTAAACGTCGGTATCGCCAAAGACATCTTTCACACCTCGCAGAATCGGGTGTTCTGCTTGTGAGGGCTCGATAATGCCTCGGGTTCCTTCCACTTTGTGATGACCATGATGTGCCACCCAGGTTTCTCCCAGAATCTGTTTACCAAAGCCACCTTTCCATTCCGGAGCTTTCGAATAGTTCCAGCCATATTTAGCAAAGGGGCTGTCTGAGTTACCGCCGTAGTTGAAAGCGTGTGTGCTGGTACGCAGCGCAATCACTGGTTTGCCAGCTTCAACGGCCTTGACGAATCTGGCCATGGTTTCATCGGGCCATTGACGAAATCGCAGCAGCATCACGAATGCGTCAGCGGTATCAATGGCTTCAGGGTGACTGAGTGATTTGCCGTTTTGAGGATTGATATCCCCTGTGCTCTCATCAATGGAGAAGAGCACAGTGCATTTGAAGCCATGGCGGGCTGCCAGAATTTTTGCCAGTTGGGGAAGGCATTCTTCCGAGCGATATTCTTCATCGCCTGCCAGGAAAACAATGTGCTTTCCCTGACCTGGGCCGGCTGAGCCTTCGTAAACAACATAGTCTTCAGCAGCATTAAGGCCAGACGTCGCGAAACCTGCTGTCAGGCACAATGCTCCAATGATCGAATAGATCGCTGGAGTGAATCCCGTCAGGAAGCGAAAAGTCGATTGAGTTGCAGAGAACATGAAACGGCCCTCCCAGTGTGTCTATCAACAGTGTTTGAAATCGATACCTGATTGCCACAGATCAATTTGTGGCGGGCAAAATCGGTTGTGGAACAGACGAAATTCAGCGTGATGCCCCTAGTGCTTCCAGAGACCACCCATCGGGCAAGGTGGTGCCTTTGGGAACGACAAGAACACCATCCTGCAGCACGAGTGGACTGTCTTTGGGGAGTGTCCCCGTCTGGCAGTTGGTGATCTTCACGTTGTTTCCAATGCGGCAATCTTTATCGATGATGGCGCCGTCGATGACGCAGCCATCGCCAATCCCCATGGGAGGAATGCCCAGCTTACGGTTTGCTGCCAATTCGGCTTCAGTTTCGTATGAGTCGGCACCCATGACGATCGTGTTGCGAATTGTCGATTTCTTACCGATCCGACAACGCAACCCGATCACGCAATTCTCCAGGACTGTTCCCGTCCCAACAGAGACGCCGTCGGCAATGAGCGTCTGAGTTGCGGTGGCCCCTTCGAGACGGACAGGTGGCAAAAATCTGGCATGAGTAAAGATCGGGCGTTTCGCATCCGCTAGGCTGAAAGGCGGACTCGACTTGGCCAGATCGAGATTGGCATCATAGAAGGAGCGGATGGTTCCGATATCTTCCCAGTAACCATCGAACAGATGCACCTGAACCTTATGGGTGCGGATCGACATGGGAAAAATCTCTTTCCCGAAGTCATGGTAGTCGCTGCGGGAAAGCAGATCGACGAGTACGTCGCGATTGAAGAGGTAAATCCCCATACTCGCCAGGCAATCTCGGCCTTTGCTCTCAATTCCCTGGGCATCGATCCATTTGGGATCCATTTTGACGAGATCGATTTCTTCATCGGTCTGGGGCTTTTCGAGGAAGCCAAGCACCTTGCCGGTGTCGTCCAGACGCATGACACCGAAGCCACGGGCCGCTTCTCTGGTGACAGGTAATCCGGCAATCGTCACATCGGCTTTTGCGGCCTGGTGTGTGGCAATCATTTCCTGGAAATCCATGCGATAGAGCTGGTCGCCAGAAAGGATGAGAACGTAATCGATCCCCTTCTGTTCGAGATGTCGCATGTTTTTGCGAACAGCGTCGGCAGTCCCCTGGTACCAGGCTTCTCCTTCCATGGTCTGCTGGGCAGCCATGATCTCAACAAATCCGCCATCAAACCGGTCAAATCGATAAGTCTGGCGAATGTGCTTATGAAGACTCACGGAGTTGAACTGTGTCAGCAGATAGATTCGATTCAGGCCGCTGTTCAGGCAGTTGGAGATCGGAATGTCGATCAGGCGATACTTTCCGCCCAGTGGAACAGCAGGCTTGGAACGGTCTTTGGTCAGAGGGTAAAGGCGAGTCCCTTTGCCACCACCAAGAATTACAGACACAACATTACGCATGAATGCCTCAGATGTTGATTCGAGTCAGAAAGGGCGAGTGAATACAACGGCGGAGCGGTAGGTCAAATTGCTCCGGCAACACATCAACTGCTATTCATACGGACCCGCACGCAGGGACGCAATCTCTAAGGAAGGTGAATCCTGCGAATTGTGGTCGATGGCCAGAGATGCGGAGCTGTATTTCTCCATGACTCAACGACTCTCAGCAAGCCTTGAGGGAAAATTCCCAAAGGCTGGCTGGTGCAGGGCAACTCTTCAGCTGCCAGAATTATCAAACACTGTGGGCACTTCGCGGACGCTCGATCAGCGAAAGAAACTTTACTGTGGCAAAATTTCTTTGCTTCACATCTCACGACCATTCATGACCGCAGTGGAGTTCACTGGGTCCGCGGCGTTGTGAAGGATCTACTTGCAAGTGACTTCGGAGAGCTGACGATTGGAAGTTTTTTCCAGACGCTCAATCCGTACTTCAGATGGTGCCTGAATTCCCAGTCTCACTCGCCCGCCGCCGATGTTCACAACGGTAATTGTAATTTGGGAGCCACCCAGTTGGATGGTTTCATTGGTCTTGCGGGTGAGAACAAGCATTCGATCATCCCTTCTCGAATCAAGTAAGTTTGCTGACTCTGAAACTTATACTGTGCATTCAGTGTGCCGATTCCGTTGAGAAGATGAGATCTATAGCCCCTTGTGTTCTTTAATGTCTTTTATTTCATGAACTTATGTCTTATTGTCCTTTATTGATCAGGTGACCCAAAAGAGCTGAAGTCCATCATTCTGGATGTGTTTCTTCCATCAAGTCCTGTTTTCGAACATCTGCACCTGTTGACGGGTGTTTCAAAAAAATACACACGCATGTGTTGTTGCGAAATGCAACGCCTGGGTTGAGATGAGATTGGTGTGTCTTTTCGATCAACGGACATTAGACTGATTCATATGTGTTTTCACGATAATGAGCGTTTTTAATGAGAATCTGCGATATGGATCGATTGAGTTTTCGAGTCGCCATGCTGGCTTGGGTTTTTGCCGCAGCATTACCTTGGATTCCGGAATCTTTTGGGCAGGAGACCTATTCGCCACCGATCAGTGAAAAGTCAGATGAAGCGGAACTGGCGAAATCGCGATTCAAATTTCCCAAAGGTGTTGAAGTCAAGCTGGCTGCTTCAGAGCCGGAACTTGCCAACCCGGTCGCTTTCTGTTTCGACGAGCAGGGAAATCTCTATGTGGCTGAGACATTCCGGCAGAGCAAAGGTGTAGAAGACAATCGCAGCCATATGAACTGGTTGCAGGATGACCTTTCTGCCCAGACTGTCGCCGACCGCGTGGCCTACATGCGAAAGCAAATTCCCGATGCTGACAAGCGCTACACCAAAGAACACGATCGCATTCGAAAACTCGAAGATCGCGATGGTGATGGGGTCTACGAAACCGCCACTGTCTTTGCTGATGGGTTCAACGATATCGCAGACGGGACAGGTGCGGGCATACTCGCATGGAATGGAAACGTCTACTACACCTGCATCCCCAAACTCTGGATGCTCACCGATACCAACGGCGATGGCGTAGCTGATCAGAAAAAAGTGCTCAGCGAAGGCTATGGGGTAAGGTTCGCTTTTCGTGGGCACGATTCCCACGGCTTAGCCATTGGTCCCGATGGCAGGCTCTATTTCAGCATTGGTGACCGCGGCTACAACATCACAACTCCTGAAGGCAAGCTCGTTAATCCCGATCGTGGGGCCGTTTTTCGATGCGAACCCGACGGCAGCAACCTTGAAGTCTTCGCCACCGGATTACGCAATCCTCAGGAACTGGCGTTTGATAATCGCGGCCGCCTTTTCACTGGTGACAACAACTCAGATGGTGGCGACAAAGCTCGTTGGACATATGTCATGCGTCAGAGCGATACCGGCTGGCGCATGAACTACCAATATCTCAACGATCGTGGTCCCTGGAATCGTGAGAAGCTCTGGCATCCGGCTCATCCGGAACAGGCTGCCTACATTGTTCCACCCATTTTGAACTTTTCCGACGGGCCATCAGGTCTGACTCATAATCCGGGAACCGGCCTGCCCGCCAAGTATGACGACTGGTTTTTTCTGGCCGATTTTCGCGGGACACCTGCTATCAGCGGGATCCGCGCACTGGTGAATAAGCCCAAGGGAGCTGGATTTGAGATTGCCGAATCAGAAATGTTCATCTGGGGCATTCTCGCGACTGATGTCGATTTCGGATACGACAGCAATCTCTACGTCACCGACTGGGTCAACGGTTGGGAAGGCCTCGGTAAAGGCCGTGTTTATCGATTTGCCGATGCTGCAAACACCTCCGGTAGTGAAGTCGCAAAACTCTTCCGCGAAGGTTTTACAGATCGATTGATCGAGGATCTGACAAAGCTGTTGTCTCACGCTGATTATCGCGTGCGGCAGCGAGCACAGTTTGCCCTGGTTTCCAGGCAAGCCACCCAAGTGCTGGCTCAGCAGGCGACAAAGGGTTCGTCCATTTTTGCCAGACTGCATGCCATCTGGGGCCTGGGACAACTGGCGCGACAAAAACTTCCGACTGCAGAACTGCTTCTCCCGCTCCTGGCGGATCCTTCAGCCGAAGTTCGCGAAGCCACTTGCGTCGTTTTAGGTGATCTTCGCTACCAACCTGCTGCTGCCCCGTTGGGAAAGCTGCTGAAAGATGCAGATGCTCATGTCCAGGCGCAGGCGGCTATTGCCCTGGGCCAGTTGAAAGGGCACGGTCAGGAAAAAGCCTTGGTTGAAGCTCTGACATTAAGCAACAACACAGATCCGTTTTTGCGACATGCTCTGGTTGTGGGTCTGACAGGTGTGGGTGATTCCCAGCAGATTGCGGCACTTTTGAAGAATCCTTCCCCTGCCGTCCGCCTGGCTGCCGTGGTGGCATTAAGGCGTATGGAATCTGCTGAGTTGGGTATTGCCCTCTCCGATGCCGACCCCGTCATCGTCCTCGAAGCGGCTAGAGCTATCCATGACCTCCCGGCTACGACTCATCTGGAAAAACTGGCGGCTGTGCCCATCGCTGGGACAACTTCTGACGCGCTCGCCCGCCGGATTCTGAATGCGAACTATCGTATCGGCAACGTTGAATCAGCCTTACGGGTGGCACAGGTTGCAGCGAATTCTTCGATATCAGAGTCATTGCGGATCGAAGCGATTGAAGAACTCCTCAACTGGAATAGCCCTGCTGTGCTTGATCGTGTCCTGGGTGATTATCGCCCACTGGCAACTCGAAGTGTGGAGATTGCTGCCGCGATTAGACCTCTTCTGACGTCGATGCTGGCCAGCCCGACCAAAGTTCGAGAAGCAGCCACCAAGCTCGCCGCCAAGTATGGCATAGAGGAAGTTCAGCCCATTCTGCGAGAAGCGGCTCTCTCGGTGAAAGCCGAAAGTTCCGAACGATTGGCAGCACTTTCCGCTTTGAAATCTTTGAAAGATCCTCAGCTGACAGAAATCGCTTCGAAGCTGATTGATGATGCGAACCCGGAGGTTCGAGCCGGTGCTGCTGCTGTTCTTGTCAAATTGGATAGCGCTCGATCTTTGAAATACCTTGAAACGTTGACGCCCCAATCCCCCTCTGTCGAGGTGCAACAAGGGATCGCCACGTTGGCCAGTCTGTCGGATGAACCAGCACAGAAAACGCTGGATGTCTGGTTCCTTCGACTGGGAGATCGGTCGGCACCGCCGGAAGTCTGGCTGGACTTAATGGAAGCTGCTCAGAAGAAAAAATCGGAAGTCTCGAAAAAGGCACTCGCCAGTTTTGAATCTTCACGAGACGCCAATGATCATCTCTCGAAACATCGTGAACTTGTGGCTGGTGGTGATATCGAGCGTGGTCGAGATATCTTCTTCAATCGCAGCGAAGTCAGTTGCCAGCGTTGCCACAAAGTCGGTTCTCAAGGTGGTGAAGTGGGGCCTGTCCTTACGAAAATTGGTGCCGAAAAATCGCCAGAGTATCTGCTGGAAGCGATTGTCGATCCCAATCGAGTGATTGCCAAAGGCTTTGAAACAGCCATTCTCGGCATGGAAGATGGCCGTGTCCTGGTGGGCATTATCAAGTCTGAGAGTAACGGGAAGCTGATTCTGCAGCCTGCTGAAGGCCAACCCATCACGGTCAATGTGGCGGAAATTGAAGAACGCTCTGTGGGAAAATCTGGTATGCCCGAGGATCTTGCGGGCAAGATCTCCCGTCGAGATTTGCGAGATCTGGTGGCTTACCTGGCAAGTCTGAAGCAGGATGTTGATGCCGCTGCTCACGGCTCAAGTTCTGCCCATGGTGCGGCACATCCGTAAGAACTGAAACTCGATCATCAGAATGGCAAAGTTCAATTAGAAACGGTGGCTGGTGCGGAGGTATGAAGAGTGAACTTCGAGTCGATCCCATAACGAACGATGTGGTTCTGATATCGCCCGTTCGCAGTGAGCGACCAGTTCATCTCCAGGCGGTTTCGGCTCCGATCAGTTGCCATTCAAAGCTATCAAGCGACTCAACAGATCCATTTCTGGAAGGAAATGAGCAACTGACAGAGTCTGAGTCTCTGGCGATCCGTACGGGGGGTAGTCTCCCCAATACACCAGGGTGGCTTGTTCGCTGCATTTCCAATCGTTATCCCGCTGTTTTCCCGTTGCAGGAGTTTGGGAATCAAATTTCTCAGGGGGACGAACTGTTGTCGACGTTGGGCTCTAACAACTATCTAGATCTAGCGAGGCAGGCTCCACTCGCCGGGATTGGCCTGCACGATGTGGTTGTCGAGTGTCCTCATGATGAAACGCATTTGAGCAGGCTCTCGATTGATCAGATCGGTCTGGTGATCAATCTCTGGAGAGATCGATTGCGGGCTTACATGCAGGACGGGCACCACTGGCAGTACGGGTTGATCTTCAAGAATCATGGACGACTTGCGGGGGCATCGCTTCCTCACAGCCATTCGCAGATGATGGCACTGCCTTTCGTCCCACCTCGGTTTCTGCACGAATACAACGCCTGCCGCTTTGGTTATGAGACACGTCGTGTCTCCTTATGGAGCGAATTGATCGAGCAGGAACAGTTGCTCAAGCGACGCGTGGTTCAAAAGACCTCTCGATTTTTGGTGGTGGCGCCTTACGCCAGCCGCTTTCCGTTTGAACTGCGTATTCTGCCACTAAAGGCGCAAGCACATTTCAGTTCCATCACCGACGATGACTGCCAGGAACTTGCCAGCCTGCTCAAACGATTGTTGATTGCGCTGGAAAAAGTGGCCCATGATCCGGATTACAATCTGGTGATTCATACGGCACCACTTCGTGAACAAGAACAATCAGCTTTTCACTGGCGGCTCGAGATTTTGCCGCGTATGGGAGGAATTGCGGGCTTTGAATGGGGAACTGGCGCATTCATCAACGCTGTTCCCCCGGAAATCGCTGCTGCACAATATCGCGAAGCACTTTCCTGACGCACAAAGATCGATCGTCATGTGCTTAAGAGAGAGTCGTCGACCGCTTCCCGATACATGGTGCGAGTAATACAAAAGCCCAGAGAACGGTAAAGTTCGACTGCAGAGAAATTGGTGGCAGTCACTTCCAGAGTCGCGCGTTTACGCCCAGCTGCGCGAAAGCCTTCAATACTCTTGAGTACCAGAGCCTTGCCAATCCCCACGCGGCGATGTCCGGGAATCACTCCCACATTCTGAATCGAACCCAGATAATCGGACGGGCAGATTCCCTGAATCGTGCCGCATTCGATGATCCCGTGATCGACCGATTGATAACCGACCAGCCACGTTGCCTGAGGGCAGAAAGTTCGTTGAAGTGCAATCTCCTGCATTAGTCGCAGGCAGCCGTAATAATCCGCCAGGCAAGGAAAAACGTGAGAGTCGACTTCATGTCGAAAGGATTGCGACTTCACACTGGCATGGATTTCCAGTCGATCAGCCTGCCACGGTAGCCATCGATAATTCTCTGGCAATACCGGTGATTCAATTGGCTGCTGAACCAGATCCAGTTCCATGCGGTAACGCTTGTAATACTGCACTGGATGTACCTCCCACCCATGCAGCTTACTGGTCACTGGAGACGATGGAAAGAGGTGAGTTCGCCACGAAGTGATTTTGGCAGGTTCTCAGCTGAATTATCGTGAAAAGTCGCCGTTTTCCCTACAGATCAATCGGCCCCAGGCGATCAAGAGAGGCCTCTGGTTTTCAGGCGGCAATCATCTCCTGATTCAGGAAATTCTGAGCTTCTGCTTCATCACGAAGGGTATAGAGGCTGTCCATGAACATTGGCATGGAGATTCCCAGAGCCCGACGAATTTTTCGCGTCTGTAGGGAAGTCTCGCCAGCTGCAAATCGCGATACCCGAACTTCCAGGGGATGAAGGGCCCGCATGCGGTGCAATTCCAGGTGGAAGACCTGTGCCAGCCGATGGACAAACTGGGCACAACTGATCCGCTCGGCTCCGGAAATATGGTATGTGCCACTTAGTCCGCCAGCCCAGGCACGATGAATCATCGAGATCAGATCGCGGACATAGATTGGCGAGGCATGTCTTGTGGTTTCCATGTCGATGGGAGACTGCTTCGATAAAGCTCCCAGGCATTGTTCCAGCCAGCCTTTTTCATGGTGCCACCCAAAAGGATGAGTGCGTACAACCAGGTGGCCAGCTGATGCGTCGAGGACGGCGGCTTCCAACTCACGCAGGTGAGCTGCTGCTGGTGACGGGCAAATCGACTCACTGTTCTCTGGATGAAACATCCACGGGCCTGTGAAGATGGCATCTGAAGAGATCAAGGTCATTGGCAGATGCAATTCATGGCAGACTCTGGCCCAGTCACTGACATGCTGTGTACTTATGAACGGCGTGCTGGTGCCAATCGCCCAGCCATTTTCTCCTGCACCACCGCAATGCACGACACGCCGAACGATGCTTGTCCCGGGATTTCGCGAATTGCTCTCACGGATGATTTCCTGCAGGCGGCTGGCAGGAGCATTTAATGGCAGGCCCACCACTGAGACTTCATGCGATCCCTCAGGATCATGAATCTTTGATCCTTTGAGCCAGTTATGACCGACCATTGTCTCAGAACCGACAACAAGTATTTCCTGCATATTGTTCAGCCTCCCTGCCAAACCTTCAGATGCATAAGAACAGCGACACCAGCTCAATGCCCTGTGATTCAAGCCTCTCAAAAGTACCTTTTTGAATTCGGCCCGCCAAGATCAATCGCCTCTGGATCGCTCAATGTGACATCACGATGGTGGTTGTTCATCGAATGACTATGAGGCTGAAGGACGCATCAATTCCATGGGGCTGTCGTTCAAAGGGTTCTTGCGAACGACTCTCAAAAGTTTCCAGAGCCCCTCCTCTTTCACCCAGACTGTGTCAAACTTAGCGGGTTGACGACCCACATTCCCGAAGCCAACCAGATCCATGTCTCCCGAAATGCGGAACTCGACCATGGCCCGGCTCCCATCGGTCGTGAAGCGGGTAGTGAGATCCGAGATCCGAAGATCGCGTACTGTCGCAATCTTCATCCCCGAATTTACCAGTTCTCGAAGTTCGGGCGATTTGGCTGAGATCATCCCCAGAGTTTCCGGACGTTTGGCCTCGAAGAGGCTCGTTAACTGGGTAAGTCGCCTGGCAACGACTTCACTTTCTGTCGTGATCGACAAATCAATTGCCAGAACAACGACTGTCAGTACACCAAGAATTAAAGCCAACGTAGCTGCGATTTTTCCTCGATGCCGAGTCCAGACAATCAGGCAGATTAATGTCGCGATCGCCAGACAAAGTGTGATCAGCCAGAATTCTCCAAAGGGGTTCATCGCAGAAAAGTCTTTCACAAAAGGGATTGAACACTCACGATGGGGCGGGAGTCTCATCTGTTCATACTGGCACAGTTCTGGACGAACACACAGACGAGATCCATCGCTTCAAATCGTCTGACAATTGAAGTCTTCAGGCAAGGTCGAAGTCTGGCTCGATCTGAAGAACGCAATTTCGAGAAAATGATGAGCTTTTTTCAGATCTGATCGAACCAATGGACGGCAACCTTGTCAGTCCGTCCCCTATGCCGTACTTCTAAGAGCAGATTTTCCTGAGTAATCATCTTCATGGCGACAACCACGGACTGTATGACAAACCCACCTGAGGGCCATCCAGCGAAGAGTGAAGAGCAGCGAGTGGCCAGCACCGAACGTCTGGTCAGCCAGCCTCAGCCCGGCTCAATGCGCGAACTGTTGACGATTGCCATCCCAATGGTGATCAGTGCCGGTTCTCAATCGCTGATGCACATCATTGACCGCATTTATTTAACGTGGCACCACGTTGATGAAGTTGCTGCGGCTCTTCCTGCAGGGATCATATTCTGGGCCGTCCTCTCGATTTTTCATGGTATGGGCTCCTATGTGAATACGTTCGTGGCGCAGTACGAAGGTGCTGTCAGGCCGGATCGAGTCGCCGCCACCATGTGGCAGGGCTTTTATTTTGCCTTGATCAGCGGCGGATTGCTCATGCTGCTCGCTCCTTTTTCGGCCATGTTTTTTGCGATGGTTG
>JAIXUU010000136.1 GCA_027483405.1 Planctomyces sp.
CGAACAAGTTGCACAATCCCCTTGCCTGTTCGCATGGCTTCGGCAGCAAGAACAGTCGCTTTCTCGTATCCGAGCAGAGGATTCAATGCCGTGACCACGCCAACACTCTGTTCGATGTACCGCTGGCAAACATCGCGGTTGGCGGTAATTCCATCAATACAGAAAGTTCGCAACGATCGGGCAGCATTCATAAAGAGCGTTTGTGATTCGAGCAGACAGGCTGCCATCACAGGCTCCATCACATTGAGCTGTAATTGGCCAGCCTCGGCACCCATCGTGACTGTCAGGTCGTTGCCAATTACCCGAAAACAGACCATGTTGACCACTTCCGGCATCACCGGATTAACCTTCCCCGGCATGATTGTTGAGCCTGGCTGTAACGCTGGCAGGTTGATTTCGTTAATACCAGTTCGTGGGCCGGAAGAGAGTAATCTCAGATCATTACAGATTTTGGAGAGTTTAATGGCCAGACTTTTGAGTGTGGCTGAGTAGAGCACGAAGGCCTGAGTATCCTGCGTGGCTTCAACGAGATTTCGAGCCAGATGAATCGGCTTTTTTGAAATGACAGCGAGATGTTCCACACATTTGGCGGCATATCCGCGTGGAGCATTGAGGCCGGTACCAATGGCAGTACCGCCCAGGTTCACCTCATACAGCACCTGTTCGACGAACTGGAGCGCATCAAGCTCATCTTCGAGACTGTTGGCCCAGCCCAGAAATTCCTGACCCAAAGTCATGGGGACAGCATCTTGAAGCTGGGTGCGCCCCATCTTGACGATGTCAGAGAATTCATCAGCTTTGGCACGAAAAGAATCAATCAGCCGTCGAAATTCGCCAATCAGGTCAGCGTTGCCCAGAAGCAATGCCAGATGGAGTGCTGAAGGATAGACATCATTGGTGGATTGAGATTTGTTGACATGGTCGTGGGGATCGCAGAAGCGATACTCACCTTTGGTGTAACCCATATGCTCCAGTGCCCGGTTGGCAATGACTTCGTTGGCATTCATATTGGTCGATGTGCCAGCCCCGCCCTGAAGGACATCCAGTACGAAGTGTTCGTGAAGTTTGCCCTCAATGAGATCTTCGCAGGCTTTCTCGATGCCAGCCAGAATTTCGGGAGAGAGTTTACCGACATCAAAATTGGCTCTCGCACAAGCCATTTTCACCATGGCCAGCGCTCGAATCAGATGCGGGTAATGATTGATCGGCACACCTGAGATCGAAAAGTTTTCGATCGCTCGGACAGTTTGTACGCCAAAATAGGCATCCGCAGGAACTTCTTTGGGGCCGATTAAATCGTGCTCGATTCGGACTTGCGGATCGAGTTCATGGCGTCGGGCATTGGCAGTCATCGGTCTCTCTCTGAAGAACTCTCAGCACTCGACAAAGTTGTTTGGTTAAGAGTTTGAGTGAATCCAGACGTGGTTTTCAATCATGGCAAGGCAAAAGATTGCCCGTCACCAAAGGAGGGCCAGGTAACGAAATCGTTCTGATTAAGGGTTTCGCTGATCATTCATTTGCTGGCCAGCGATTCTTGGGGAAGCCACCAGCAGCTGAATTGTGCCCATGAACATGGCCAAACCGGCTGCGAATGAAACCTGTATGATCGACATCGTCCAGGGAGAAAGTTGCCATCCGCCAGCCATGGGTGTTGTCGGCACGACGCCCGATGTGCTCTGCAGAAATGTCGTCACCGTACAGATCAATCCGAACAGCAGGAGTAATGGAAGTGCCGTTTGCCGACTCAGCAGGCGATAAGCGCTGTGCCAGTCGATACAGAACAAACTGAATCCGCACCAGCAAATCCAGGGTAACCAGGTTCGGCCAACATCCGCTAAAGCCAGCAGCAGATTTCCGGCAGCGAGGAGGAAATCGGCTCCTTTTGAAATGAGTTCTTCCATGTGTTGTCTTTCTTTCAGAGCCGGATCAAGAATATGGAGATGGTCGTAAATGATGTGGGGAATTTGAAAGAGAAATTTTGAAGTGAACTATTCTTCCTCCGGATTGCCCACATCAATTCGGTCCCAGTCGATTTGTTTAGCCAGTTTCTGCTGTTGTGCGTAAATCTGCTGGGCTGCCTGATAGTCGAGCTGATCAACCAGTATTGAGACCACGCCGGGAACTTCCGCTCGAAAGCCCGAAATATAACCTCCGAGTGCTCGAGCATGGATTCCAGCCTGATCCAAGATGGAAACGATCAATTGAGCCTCGACTTCGGTCGCCACCTGACAAAGTCTGACGGGCTGCCAGATTCTCTCCAACATCTCCGCATGCTCCAAACGATTTAACTGGAGTGCCATCATTCAGAATCTTGCCACTTGATGAATCTCGAAAACCGGTATGTTGTAATTAACAAACAAGTGCCAACACATCTTTCGCAGTGCTCATGTTTCTCACAAGCCACGAAATCCATTATTGTTTCGACGGACAGGAAAATTATCGTGTCAAAAGTTGACTCTCTATTTTGTAGGTCAATTTTGCGATGCTGATGTTTTCGAACGTGCCATGAAGAGTATTTCACTGGGGAACAGGCCAAGTGCAAAGAGTCGCAATTGTTGGTCTTGGTCGATTTGGCATCGCTGTCATCGAGCAACTGGCCTCGACACGGGCACAAGTCATTGCCATTGATACGTCGGCAGATGCGGTGGCTGATGTCAAAGATCTGGTGGATGTGGCTGTTGTGCTCGACGCCACCGATGAACGGGCCTTGAGGGGGCAGGACGTTCATAAATGTGATTATCTGGTTGTGGCGATTGGCGAGAATTTTGAGGCAGCACTTCTGACAGCAGTGCTGGCCAAGAAACTTGGCATTCCCAAGGTGATTGTGCGAGCCACCACTTCGATGCACGCACAGATTTTTCTCAAGATCGGTGCTGACGAAGTGATTCAGCCCGAATCGGAAGCTGGTATTGCACTGGCCAGAAGGCTGGCCAACCCTTCACTCGAGGATTTCGTCGATCTGGGTGAAGGTTACACGCTGATTGAATTGAGAGCCCCCAGTGCTTTTCGTGGCAAGACACTTCGCGAGCTGAATCTGCGAGCCAAATATGGCGTCAATCTGGTCGCCATCCGTCGGTCAATCCCGGCCCCGGCAGGGAGCGAACTCGAAGAGACTCGGAAAATGATCGGCGTGCCCCAACCCGACGAAGTTATCGAGGAGCAGGATATTCTCATGCTGATTGGGGCGAATGAGAATCTGGGTAAATTGCCACACGAGTGATCTCTTCCAAATTTGCGACGAATTCTCCCGGATTGATTTGATGGCCTAGTCTCCAGGAGATCCATCAACAAACTGATCTTTCTGGAAATACCCTTTCTTTGGCATGATCACCTCGACAGGAGGTGCCTCAGGCCATGGCCGAAGATGAATCCGGCGACAAAACCGAAGACCCGACCGAGCGCAGGCGTAGCGAAGCGCGCGAGCAGGGGAACGTTGTCAAAAGCCAGGATCTCACCGCCGCTGCACTGATGCTGGGGTCGGCTGGTGTCCTCTGGTGGCATGGTCGGAATGTGGCCGAATACATGGCCCGCTTGATGAGAAACAGCCTTTCCGCTGCTCCCTGGACGACGTTTGACCAGAATGATCTGGTCTCTCTGGCATGGGCACACCTGGGCGAATCGGGCTGGCAGGTAGCGCCACTACTCATACTTCTGGCTCTGGCTGCGATTGCGATTAATCTCCTGCAGGTCGGATTTTTATTTTCACCGGAAGTCCTGCAACCCAAATGGGAGAGGATCAATCCGCTTTCGGGAATTCAGCGGTTGTTCTCGATTACTTCTGTTGCGAGGCTGGGTGCCAATCTGGCAAAACTCGCCTTACTGGGCTCTGTGGCGACCTGGTTTGTGTACGATGGGCTACACCGCTTTGCCGCCCTGGCACATCAACCTTTGACAGTTGTCGCGGTGGTGGCAGGCTCAGAACTGATCTCACTCATTTTCTGGATGGCTTTGGCGATTTTCGTGGCTGCTCTTGCTGATTTTGCCTTTCAGTGGTGGAAGTATGAGCAGGATCTGAAGATGAGCAAGCAGGAAATCCGGGACGAATACAAGGAGATGGATGGGGATCCCTTAATTCGCATGCGCCGGCGCGAAGCTCATCGCAAATTGACTCAAGGGCGTGAGCTTCAGTCGGTCAAGACAGCCGACGTCGTCATCACTAACCCAACAGAAATTGCCATTGCGATCAAATACGACGTTGCCACAATGCCTGCACCGATTGTTGTCGCCAAAGGGGCAGGAGAATTGGCTGCTCAGATTCGAAGGCTGGCAGCAGAGAACGGCGTGCCGATCATTGAGCGAAAACCTGTCGCGCGGGCACTTTACAAACTGACGCGTGTGGGTGACCCCATCCCTTCAGACCTCTATGCTGTCTTCGCAGAAATTCTGGCATACGTTTACAAAATCACCGGTCGAAAGCCTCCTCGAAACCTCAAGTAAGGCCCCAGGTCGTTCCTAAGCGAGAAATGAATATTCGGGATCGAAGTTGCTCAAACCCGAATGTTTGGAGATTTCATATACAGAACGGCGAACAACTCCTTGCGGTTGTCAGGTTGGATTGGCAGGATGTTGTTAGGGTTGACCGAGATTGTTTACTGTTCATCCGGCAAAATGCCTTTGGTCAGGCAAGTTTGAGTCCCTGAGATGTCTGGAGACTCCGAAATGGCAGATACGGCAGATCTTTCTGGTGATTCACTCCACGAAAAATCATCCGCTACCAGTGCAAATACTGGCAGCATCTTTGATGATGGAGATACTGCCTGTCCCCCATACAAACCACGTCAAAAACCGGCCGTCCGAAATGACGTCCTCCAGGTTTATCAGACTGGGGCATTGACTGTGGTGGGTTTTGGCGGGCAGGATGTCCCTGATGAAGTCTGCATTGCTTCCTATCGCGAGCAATTGCGAAAACTACTCGAAGACAACACTTGTTCAGTCCTCGCATTTGACTGCAGTGGCGTCAAATTAATGCCGAGTGGCATGCTCGGCTTGCTCACAACCCTGCGAAAGCAGGTTGACAGGATCGAACTTTATAACCCGAGCGAAGATATCCAGCAGGTCCTCCGACTGACGAATCTCCTTCCAATGTTTGAGGTTAAGTCAATCACAGTAGCTTCCTGACCACGTCCGAAATCTGAACTTGAAATGGTTCTGAACAAAATTCGGACATGACGAGGCCTGCCGTTGGCCAGCTCTCGTGAGTCAGTTGGAGGATCACCTCGTCAGACGTGACAAAGCGGAAGCAACGTGTTATTCTCCCACAACTTACAGAGCCACCCCGGAAGTGTGTCTCTTTATTGATGATCGTTGCTTTGCTGAATGGATGATTGAACATGTCTCTGAAAGTTTTGAAGAACAAGATCGAAGTCAAGAAGGCTCTGGCTGCCAAGTATTCGAACCTTGCCAATATTGCTGGTAGCTCTGTCAAGCGGGCAACCTTCATGTTTCACTCCAACCGCTTTAATAATCAAGTGGCTGTCATGAGTGAAACACTTCGTCAGCTTGAAGCCGCCAAGTAATTCTCACGCAAACAGAATTGATCGGTGCACAGGTTGAGAAGCACCTGATTGAGTAAAGCCCGATCTTTCCAGTCAAATCCATCACGGCTTTTCTCAAGAGTTGATGACCACACGTCGCTAACTCTTTAGCAAGGCCGTGATTGTCATTGATGGCGTTGCCAGTTGCTTCATCTCACCAGTTGCGCCGTCTCACCAGTTGTTTCATCTCAAGAGCCAGACATCCTCTTCAGGCATTCTGGGCCAGTGCCAAAGCTCCGTGCAGGACGACGGTTTCCCCCAGTGCAGCGGGAACAATGTCATAAGAGTCTTTCAGTTGGCCGAAGACGTATGTTTCCGTGAACTTGGCGAGTGGTTCGAGAAAGACGTGCGGTTTCGTGAGAGACACACCTCCGCCGATGACCACTCTCTCTGGGGCAATCAAGGTGATCATCTGAGCAATGCCCCAGCCGAGAGCATGAGCCGCCTCGGCAAACGCTCGCAGGGCAATGCTGTTGCCATTGCCAGCGTGAATTCCCAACAGCCGGGTTGTGAGGCGATCAAGATCTCCTTCGCAACTGTCCAGAATTTCTCGAGCATCCGAAGAGAGCGTCTCGGTTTCAGTCAGCACACGCAACTGGCGAGCTGTGAACTCGCTAATCGCCGGCCCTGCTGCCAAAGCTTCAATTGTCTGGCTCGGGCTGCAGGCATCGAGGCCGGGTCGCAAATGCCCGATCTCTGCTGCAGCCGGTCGCGATGTGCCATGAATGCGGCCATTGAGAATCAGCCCGCCACCAATTCCTGTCCCTACAGTAATATAGAACATCGACGATTTGCCCACCCCGGCTCCAAATCGAGCTTCAGCCAGACCAGCCGTGTCACAGTCATTGGCCAGGATAACGGGGCAACCCGATCGTTCATGAAGCCAGTTTCCCAATGGAAAGTGATCCCAGCCGCGAACCTGATGTGAAGTCTGCACAATCCCTTGATCAGACCAGACTGGGCCGCCAAAACCCACGCCCACACCACTGATCTGATACTGTTGACAAAGCCGGGGAACTTCATTTTCCAGCAGACTCAGAATACTGGTGGCTCCTAATGACCGGTCGATCTCATGCCGTATTGTTTCTACAAAGCTGGTTTCGCCAGCTTGACCGACGGCCAATTGAAGTTTGGTTCCTCCGATTTCAATCCCCATCTGGTACATTTTCGAATCCTTCAAGTGACTTAAGTCCGTGATCCCGGCGGATTGTGGCTGGCGTATTGAACTTTACTCGGATTCAATTCATCAAGAAAATCTTTTCCGGAATCTTGTGGAGTGGAATCTGTGCTGGAAGTCGTTTCATCACGATCGGTCGATTTACCAGTTCGTCTGGCAGTCTTCGACTTCGATGGGACATTAAGCCTCGTCCGGGCTGGCTGGCTGCCGATCATGCTCGAAATGATGCTCAAGCATCTTGCACCCACATTCACTCCGCAGGAGCAGCGGGAACATCTCATTCCTCATTTGCGCACAGAGATTCTCTCGCTCAATGGGCAGCCCACGATCCTGCAGATGGAACGGCTGGCCAACTCAATTCTCACCCGTGGTGGAACACCAGAGCATCCCAGATACTACTTCGATGAGTTCGCTCACGATTTGAGACAAACGATTGATAATCGTCTCGAAAAGCTGAGTCGTGGTGAGAAGACCATTGCTGATCTCGCCTTGCCGGGGGCTCATCAGTTTCTGGAAGCCTTAGCCCATCAAAATGTGACTCTCGTGCTGGCAAGCGGCACTTATCGACCGGATGTCGTTCATGAACTGGGGCAACTGGGGCTGAGTCATTTTTTCGAAGATCGAGTTTACGCACCAGATGACGGGCCTGTCGTTTTCAGCAAGCAGGCTGTCATGGCCGAATGGTTGGCAAAGACGAACTGTTCGCCGCAGGAAATGGTCGCCTTTGGAGATGGCGTGACAGAAATTCGTGCGTGCCGTCAGTTAGGTGGTTATCCCATAGGAATTGTGGGTGAAGAACTCAATCCTTTCGTCATGGATCACGAGAAGTCAGCACAGTTAAAGCCCGCTGGAGTCCAACTCCTGACACCAAACTACCTTTCGCAAACCGAACTGCTCAAAACTTTAGGTTTGCAATAGCGGCTCGATCATCCCTGGCTGTCAGTGATATTCAGAAGGCGCTGGGCCTCCGCAAAGATGCTGTCGAACATTGGTTCGGTGAGCCTGCCTGTGAAGGTGTTCTGCTGACTGGGATGATAACTGCCCAGGCCACTTCGCCCGTCATTGAAAGTGATTGAGGCGCCATGAGCGAACTTGACTGGCTGACTGGAAAGCAACTCATGAGTTTTGGCGTGGTCCATTAGACTTTTCCAGGCAATCTGCCCAAGTGCCAGAAAAACCTGCGGTTTGAAGAACTCGATCGCCTGGGTGAGATACTCCTGGCAGTTCGCAATCTCGAATTTGTCGGGCTTGTTATCAGGTGGTGCACAATGACAGACGGCTGTTATTGCGCAGCGGGAGAGAGTTAAGCCATCATCGAGATGTCGGCTGGCGGGCTGATTCGCAAAACCCGCCTTGTGCAGAGCGCGATATAACCACTCGCCACTGCGGTCTCCGGTAAACATTCTACCGGTGCGATTGGCACCATGGGCCGCTGGTGCCAGCCCGATAATCAGCAGCTTACGATCATGGGTTTGTGTTGGTACAGGTAACAGATTGGGTACCGGCCGCCCCCAATAGCTGTCGGCCATAAACTCGCGTTTCTTTTCGCGGGCAATGTCCTCGCACCATGCGCGTAATCGCGGGCAGCGTTCACAGGTCACAATGCGTTGATTCAAATGTTCCAGAGGCTCGACCATCGGGATTCATTACCTGCTCTTTTCAGTTTCAGCCCATGCCCAGAAACAACCGACTGCAAAGCCTACACCATGTGCCCAGTTGGCCATCCACGATTCATGATGAACAAACTCACCCGCAATCCCTAGTAGACCCCAGGCAATCGCTAACCCTGCCGATTGCGGGGAGAGCCTGATGCCAGAACAGGGTGCTCTCCGTCCCATGATCCAGGCATAGCCAATCAGTCCATAATTCACTCCGCTGAAGCCACCAAATGCCGGGCTGACGAAATAAGCCTGTGCAAAGTTCGAAACAATGGCGGTGATCAGCACAAATCCCAGCAGCCACAACGATCCTTTGCTTCTTTCGATCATGGGGCCCAGACTGATCAGCCACATGGCATTGAAGAGAATATGCATCAATCCAAAATGCAGGAAAATGGGAGTAATCAGCCGCCAGAGTTCGCCCTCTTTCAGTTCCGTCCAGTTCGTGTCCGTCGAGAAGAGCAACCAGGGCGTGATGGTGTTTCCCGCCTGACCTAACCATGTCAGATAACCCACAATCAGGCAGGTTGAGAGCAACAGTGCAGAAACAAATGTCGGGCCGGTCGTGGGAGCAAGACTCCATGATGAGCGGATGTCTTTGACGTTCTTGCGATATTGTTTTCGTCTGGCGAGTTCCTCTTTGCGAATCTGCCGGGCCGCTTTGGCCCCATCGGCATAAACCGGATCGAGAGGGTTGGCTTTAAAGGCCAGCAGATGTTCTTTGGCTGCCGCCACGAGATCATCATCCAGCGCCCACAGCACGAACTGAGATTTGTCGTTATCGATATGACATTTGATGCCTTTTGACAGCAGAAAATCTGCCAGTAGATCGGCCTGCTGAACGTTATCGAGAACACCAATCTCTCTCACGGATCGATCTCTTTTCCAAACTCAAAATCGAACTAAGGGGTGGTCGCCAGCCACTGTTTCTCCAGCCGTTTATCCGAAACGGGCACAGCGGTCGCCATTTCCTGAACAAACAGATGAATCCGATATTCTTCAATCATCCAGCGGAAGGTTTCTAACTCAACATCGACGAATTTTCTCCGCTTGTGTTCATTCCATCTTTGGGCATAACGCACAATCCAGGGCTCCAGATTCATGATTCGATCGCGATCTTTGGCAGCGTTGCCCGTCAGTCGATCCATTCGCAGCAGCACCGCTTTCAGATATCTCGGGAATTGTGCCAGCCAGAACCATGGCGTCTGCGTCAGAAATCCTGGTGTAAACAGCCATTGATACTGCCTGTGCAGATCGCGTTTGGTCAGATCATGCACCGGCGGAATGCGATCCAATCGCACTCGAATTTCTGCCGTCTGTTGAAAAATGCTGCTCATCA
>JAIXUU010000188.1 GCA_027483405.1 Planctomyces sp.
AAAGAAGAATCCTTCTATCTCTCTATTAGAGAAGAAACCCCGGATCGAGTGGGGTGTGGTACCGATCACCGCTTCAGCGCTGAAGACGAATCCCCCCTTGATCAGGAAGCTGCAGCAGGCGGCCGCCAGGAGTGGCTTCGAAGTTCCCCTGGAACAGTTCGCCGCCCTGTGCTGCTACGTGGGCCGGATCTGCGTGAAGTCCACGGACAACCCGGCCGGGATGTTGCATTACCTGCTGACCAACGAACGCGACCAGTTGGGCAACATCTGCCTCGATCGGCCTGAGCCCATCGATCGGCAACAGGCCAAAAACATCTTTGCCCATGAAGCCGCCATGCAGGCCAGGACGGCCCCCAGACCGCCAATCGCTCAAGAGGCCAAGAACATCGAGGGAACGCCCCCCCGCCCAACAGCGGCGAAGCCAGGGCCGGACAAATTCGATGTGTTGCGGCAAGCGGTCGCCGCCAGGCGAACTCCCACGGATGACCCTTCCCGCATGGATGCGGTTCTCTCACAGATTCCAGAGGTATGACATGAGCACCAAGGCTCCCAAAACGATCGATGGCTTTTACGAGTGGATCTGCCGGGCTGTCCCCGATGGAACGCCAGTGCGTTTTCAAGTGAATCTATACCACCACAAAGAAAAGGGACGTCTCTACTCCACAACAAAGTTCGAAGTCGATTTCAACGACTATGGCAGTAATCGACCGACCGCTATCCGGGACCTGTTGTGCAAGTCATTTCACACGCTCGATGACGCTGGCCTCTGGGTCACTCGCCAGGCAATCCCCTTGCTGAAGGGGGCCAGGCTGGAAGTGCCATCACCAAAGCAACAAAAGAGGCTCGCCAGTAAGCCGCCAGGCCTGCTCCGCCTGGAACACAAACCCGAACCATCCCCTCTGATTCCGTGAGGTGGCCAGATGAGACGCCTCTTGTGCTGGATCTTTGGGTGTGAAGTCTATCGACGCCACGACGCCTGCTGCGATGAATGCGGTGCCAATCTCCACGATTCGGACTTCATTCAGCAGCCTTGCTGGTTGGTTCGAACGTTGAACAGCTGCTGGAACTGGATGGCAACGAAGCTGCAGGGCCGCAAGTGCTGCCACTGCGGGAAGCGGTACTGGGTACCTGGCCCAGGCGGCAACGAGTTTTGCTGCTCATTGGACTGCGACCGAGAACATGTTCCTTTCTAAGGAGACCTCCATGCGAACAACACGCAAGGGCCGCGACCCTAAGAACAATCGCGAATGGCAGGAGGCAGCCAACGCGGCCGAGGCATTGCTGCATATCCATGCTGCTCAATGTTATGGCCTCATTGCCGGATGCCCCGACATCGACGTTGGCCGCTGTGAAAGGCTGATCAAGCTCGCACGCCAGAAGGGAGTTGTTCCGGAGAAGGATTGCGTCGAGCAGTTCTTCAAACGGCAGGCCAATCCAACGACGGGCAGCAGGCTCCTGCAGGAGAAGCCACGATGAAGAACACCTCAATCAACGAAGCCCCTCAACTCTTTGAGGATGACTCGGTCAAACCAAAGCCAAAAAGCCGAAAGCTGCCACCCTGCACCCCTGCACCATCGGGGACTGGGCCAGCGGGTGAAACCTGCAGGAGCTGCAGGCATCTCTGCCGAGTCCGCCACAACGATTACGTCTATCTCAAGTGCGGGAAGATGAAGCATGCCTGGACTCACGGAGCAGGGACCGACATCCGGGCCGGATGGGCAGCCTGCCGGCAGTGGGAGAAGAAACACCGGCGGGAGGTGCCCCGATGACTACCGCGACCAAGAAACGCTGCACCTGCATTGAATGCGAGATCTCCTTTGGCATTCGACCGCCTGGCACATTTTCCCCAGTGACTTGTGAGGAGTGTACCAGCCATCTAAAGCTCAGCAGGCTTTGTGAGAGATGCCAACGAATCATTGTCGTTGGTGAATGCTATCTGCGTGACGAATGGCTGGGCGATCACTGTTGGATCTGTGCCGATGGAAAGTTGCGGCAAGTCGCCATCAAGCAAGAGGACTACTATAGAGCCTTGGGCAACTATGATGACTACCGTCCGATCTACGAGATTAACCGTCTCATGGATGCAATGAGATGTCGGGAATGGAGCAAATGCCGATCGATCGCTAAGGAACTGGAAGAGTTAGGCCTGATCGAACTGGAGGTGGCATGATGAAGCACCTCACCCTCAAAAACGCCACGGGCTTCTCTCGGGCGGGATATTCCAAGACCTACCCTGCAGGCACGATCTGCATTGTCTATTCGGCGATTGATCACAACCAGCACCTCGACCTGAAGTGGCTGGCCGAGGAGATGAAGAAGGCCCGCAAGCTGAACGAAGGCAAGTCGGGTCCACCGGCTTACCTGGTCGTGATCGTCGCCGGTGAGTTCATCACAGTCATGCCACGCGACCAGATGGCTATCGTTGAAAGCGACCATCCAGAGCCAGCAATCAACCTGGCTGGCTTCCGCTCAGGCCCGATCTCTCTTCAACAATCGCAAGTTGTGCCGGCGGCCGCTCCCGAGCCAGTGAAGCCTGCCAAGAAAGTCGCTCAAAGGAGCCTGTTCGAATGACCTATGCATCCAAAACCGACGTTTCGGTCGACAAGTCGCGTGCTGAGATTGAGGCTGTACTCAAAAGATATGGAGCCAGTCGATTTGGTTATGAGACCGGACCTCATGAAGCCGTGATCCAATTCATTGTTGGCAATCGTCATGTCCGATTCGTGCTGCCACTTCCATCGGCAGACGACCCTGAGTTCGCCTTGCTTCCTAAGACGGGAAAACCCCGCATTGACACCAAAAGGCTGTCGTTGTGGGAGCAGGCTTGCCGCTCAAGATGGCGGGCACTTCTCCTGGCCATCAAGGCGAAGCTCGAAGCGATCGAGGTCGGAATCAGTGACTTCGACAGCGAGTTCCTCTCATTCCTGGTAGATCCCACAAGTAATAGGACAGTCGGTGAAACCATCCTTCCCGAACTCGAAAAGCGATATCTGGAAGTTGGCAAAAGCCGTGGCCCGCTGAGACTGACTCAAGGGCCAACAACATGAGGCACCACAAGGTCAAACCACTCGCCGGGCAGCTGTCTCTACTGGGCGAGTTGCCAGTGAAGTACTGCCCAGTCTGCGGTCGGCGGCTGACCAGCGATCGCAGCCACAAGGCAGGCATTGGCCCGCAATGCCGTAAGAGAAAACATGAAGTTATTCGGCACGAACTCATTGGCCGCTTGTTCGGCCGGATGGTTCTTAAAGCCAGACAGAGGACGTGAAGTGATGATTGAAACTCTTCACGACCTGCGGCCGCTCTTTGAGCAGCCCGGCATAGAAGGAGATTGGTGGCGCTGGGCGATGCCTGCGATCGCTCAGCGTGTCAGTGGCTGGAATCCAGCCTGGCTGACAACCACCGAACAGATTCTGACCAATCCCACCTATGTTTCGCAAGTCGCTCTCAGCGCTCTTTACGACCGCAGAAGAGACCTGCTGCAAGGTAACCCGGGACTCCATGAACAGGTGGATGAA
>JAIXUU010000389.1 GCA_027483405.1 Planctomyces sp.
AAGCAGAAGCTGCCAAAACCGAAGAAGTCGAGAACAAACCGGCTATGCCGACTGTCGCGACGACAGTTCCACTCACGCGGATTGTGGGTGAGGTGGTCGTGACAAAAGACCGGGCTCTGGCTGTCGATGCCGTCGCCACCGGTGGCGATGTCGAAAGTATTGATACCCGCGAATTGACCACACCTGTTCCCGAAGGCTTTGCTGCTTTCCGGTACTTCCGCCAGCCTGTGGAAGTCAGTTTGAAAGCCAGCAAACTCGATGTGCAGGGTGTGGTTCAAACGGTCATCTCTCGCAGCCTGGTCGAAATCGTCGTGGATAAAGCCGGTGTCGTCACGGGCCGGGCCCGCTACGCTATTAAAAGCAGTGAACGTCAGCGACTGCGGATCGATTTACCAGGCGATGCCCAGCCTCTGGGAGCAGCCATGGGTGATCGGCCTGTCGCTCTCGAAAAAACACCAGGTGCCAGCGACAAAGGACCTTACACGACTCACTTTATCAACGTGGCACGCGCTAGCGGTGCAGATGAGTTATTTCATGTGACGATTCTCTACCGCTTACCACTCTCACCGGCACCATTCGGCAGCAATGGAGGCAAACTCCTCTTGAGAATGCCTGTCTGGGGAGGCCTCGATGCCCAGGGAATTGTTACTCAGCAATCGCGAGTCGCTGTCTGGGTGCCCGATGAATTTTCGCTGGTTGGCTCGCCGACTGGCTACACACTCGAAACACGCAGGAAATTCAACGACCTCATCTTTGCGTCGCCAACCACCTCACGAGGCAGCCTCGAAGGGCTGGATGAATGGATTGGGCAGACCGCCAGTGGCATGTTCGATTTTCCACGGGAAGGTCGCGGCACACTTTACAGTCGACTCGGTAGCGGAAACGAAATCACCGTCGTCTGGTGGCGACTACCATTCTACACCTGGATCGCCACCATCGTGCTGATTGTGGTCGCTTTGCTCCTCAGGCGAACGCCGCTGGAAAACAAACTGACAGTGCTCCTTCTGGCGGCCACCATTGCTGCCGCCAGTGCCATTGCCGATGCCGATCTGGTCTTACACATCGTCGCAGCCATGTTCTTCGGCCTCGTGGCCATGGTGCTGATCTGGCTGGTCGCGAGCATTGTCAACTGCTGTCGTCCTGGAAAGCCAAAACCGGTCGAGGTTCCACTTGAGCAGCCTGTTGTAAAGACCAAAGTCGAAGAGCCACTCGCCGTGTCCACTGGAGATGCCTCATCCGCGACATCCAGCAAGCCGGAGGAGCCACCTTCACAGAACCCAACGGGCGAAAATCAGAGCTAACTCCTCAGTTCATATCGCTCTCCGAGGTTCAGAGTCGTACTTCGTCGAATGCCGTGAACGAAAGAGAGCAGTTTCCGCTGGGCAGAGAACTCCGATTGACCAGCGATAATCGATACCGATGCTTCCAGCGATGTTGTTGATTCTGCGAAATGACTGAGCCAGATTCTGGCAGGAACAAACTGATGTCACTCATCACCTTCAATCTCCGCACGAAGTCTTCGCCTGTTGAGCAGGGTCGATACTTCTTCATGAACGATATCTGTCGGCTCATGGCTGCTCTGCTGTGCATTATGTGTGGCTTGAATTCACCACAGCAGGCACAGGCACAGCCCGCCACCAATCGACTGGCACAGGACGTTTCTGTCGAAAGTGGCGAATCGCCCCGCATTCGACGAGAAGTGTTTGTCCCTCTGGCCGATCTGCAGGCCGTGCTTGAATCTCAAAAGCGAGGTGTCCTGCTCTCACGCGATGACTACGAAGCACTGCTCAAAAAAGCACAGATCAAAAACAACTCCCCCACTCCGCCGGTTCATCAGGTGATTACCAGCGGCACGGCTGTGGCCACGATCGAAGGGACTGTCCTCGTCATCAACCTGAAGCTCGAACTCGAACAACTGACCCCCGGTTGGGCTGAATGGAAGATTCCCGGGCTTGAACGTCTTTCCATCGACTCCGCTCGGCTGGATGGAGAACCTGCACCACTCTATCGGCCCGCGTTTGAAATTCAGCCCATGGTGAGTGCTCAACAAAAATCGGTTCGACTGCCCACTCCACCTCTGCAGCTCCTGACCAATGAAGTCGGCACTCATCATTTAGAGCTGCAGTTAACGACACCTCTGGTCAATGCAGGAAGTGATCAGGTCGCAGCCTTTGTGCTGCCATCTGTCCCTGCCGGGGAAATCTTGGTGACTGTTCCACCGAAGAAACAACTCGTTTCTTCTGGCATGACCCTGGATCGCCTGAAACCACTCACCGAAGCGAATGAGTATCGCCTCCCCTTTGGCGGGCAGGGCCGCTTTCAATGGCGTCTTACCGAACGAGCCGAAGCCAAAGCGACCGACGCTCTGCTCTTTGCCAGCACAGCCTATGGTCTTGTCAGCAGTCCCGGTGAAGTCTCCTGGCAGGCTTTGACCAACTTGCAGGTGTTTGGTCGCTCGATTGATCGACTTGAATTGTCGGTCCCATCGAAACTTGAAGTCGCTGCCATCGAATCGACAGGCCTCGAAGCCTGGACACTCTCCGATGACCCGGCGAATCCCGAACGCACGAAAATGTCGCTCGTCTTCTCGCAACCATTTGAAGGTCAGCGAACATTGACCGTTCGTGGCGTCATGCCCACACAAGTGGGTGAAGCCTGGTCGGTGCCACCACTTAAGATCGATGGAGCCACCAGTCATATCGGGCAACTCATCGTGCGTCATCCGCAGGAAGTCCGCTTACGAACATTAGAAGAAAACGGAGTGCGCCGCTCGGAAGGTGTTGCTGCCACTCCCCGAAGCCCCGCCCCAGCCGCCAATAACTCGCCCGTCGATAACAACGCCTTTTCATCCATCGAGTTTGAAGTCTGGCGGGAAGATTTTGAGTTAAACCTCATGACTGAACCCAAAGCCCGCGAACTCAACACAGCGGTCGCCATGGTTGTCGAAATCACTTCCCGTGGCATTGAACTCACCGCCAGTACGATGGTTGAAACCCGGTATGTCTCGCTGTTTGATCTCGAATTCGATCTTCCTGCTGAATGGAAATTACTGCAGGCCAGCACTGCCGAAGGTCAGGGGTTAACCTGGCAGACGATCCCTGGTGATGCAGGGATCAATCGCATTCGTATGGCCCTCGATAAACCATTACTTCCGGGTGAGAGAAGGTCGATCCGTTTCTCAGCCAGGCAGCTTGTCGAAAACTGGCCGGTGGAAGAAAACGCTCCCGTCTCGCTGGTCTTACCTTCGTTACCAATCGCCGAAGCCACTCTCACAGAGACGGCTGTCGTGGTTCGTGCGGATGAAGATCTTGATGTCACTGCTCGCGATCTCGTGGCGATTGATCTGGCACCACTCAAAGCGGAAGACGAGCGACTCAGGCTGCAGTCGCAGGTCAACAACTGGAAAGCTGGCCTGAACATTTCGAGGCAGCCTTCCCGCTGGATCACGAAAGGCCTCACCGGCTGGAGACTCGATCAGCAGTCGATCTCCTCATTTGTTTCGGTGCGAGTTGAAGTTCAAGGTGGTGGTGTTCGCGGACTGATGCTGACGTTGCCGGAAAGTGTCGGAACCGATCTGCGCTTCTCACTGGCAGGTGCTGGCGGACGGATCGTCCAGCAACAGGACGGCCCGGTTGTGAAAGGTCGCAGATTGTGGATCCTGCGGTTCGCGGAACGTGCCCGGGGAGCTTTGACGCTCTGGGCGACGATTGAGCAACCCAGACCTGAGGCCGAGAAGTTTGAAGTTCCCGAACTGCTGGTGCTCGACTCTCAACTCCACAGCGGGTTTATCGCTCTCGAAGCCAGCCCGGATCAGAAGTTATCGATTGATGCCCTGGCGGCTGATGGATCGCCTCTCAAAGAAGCCGATCTGTTAGAGCTCCCCCCATCGAACTGGGTTCCTCGTGAGCGACTGGTGGCTTTGTTCGAAACTTTGGCCGAAGGAGCCAAGGTTGTTGTGAGTGAGCAACGATTTGACCGCTCGGCACTTCCCAGCGCGATCTGCCGCCGCCTGAAAGTCGATACTCACCTGCCTCTGGTCGGTGCTGCGCAGCATCGGGCCGAATTCCTGTTGCAGGTCGCCAATGTGCAGAATCTCAGTGTTCAATTGCCCGGAGATGCAGGTCAGCCTGGTCAGGGGAGTCGCTTGTGGGCGGTGATGGTTGATGGCCGGGCCGTGGAAGCCAGGCTTGCCTCACGAGGCTTTCTCGTTCCTCTCAGCAGTCGAAGTGAGGGGGCGAACAATACATCTCAAGGTTCAGCTGTCGGCGGCATGGAACGGTCGGTGGTCGTCTATTATGAGACAGATCATGCAACGGCTGGTCGAGCGGCACAGGCCAGCCAATTTGAGGGGACAACCCCTGTGCTGAATGTGGTGACATCATCGAGCGCTCTCGAAACCGTGGAAGTGCTCGAGCAGACGTGGGAAGTCCACTATCCCGAGAAACTGTTACTCGTCAGGCAGAATGGTTTACTGGAAGCGACCGCTCCGCTCGATCAGCCGGGAGAACTGGCCAGACTGAAAGAACTCTTCCAACAACCGAGCTGGGATCGCCTGATTCCCTTATTGCTGGTCGCCGGGTTCATCATTCTCTTCACTGCGGGAGCCTGTTATCTCCGGTTCAAGGCTGGTTTCTGGGGTTGTGCCGGTGCCGGTGGTCTTCTTGCTTTGGGATTGGTGCTGGTCGTCTGCGTAGGACCCTGGTTCTTTCTGGGTGGCCTGGCTGAACGACGAACGGTCGCTTCCCGCACCGCTGCTCCTGCAACCTCCTTTTATTCCGACAATGCTGTGGGAAATTTCGCTGGGGAACCTGTCGAGAAATCGATGAAGCGTATCAAGGGTTTGGGAGATGAAATTGTCCTGGATGGCAATGCACCAGTCCCTGTTCTTGATGTTCCAGGTCGAGATGCCTTGTATGTGATTGATCCTCCCTTAACACCACCGGCGGGAGCCAAGCCAGCCGCGCCCAAAAGTGGCCCTGCTCCCGCTGCTGAACCTGGTTTACCAAAACTGAGTGACCCTTTCGGCACCGTAACCGATTCTGCCGTGGCTTTGAACCAGCCGCAGCAGGTTGCTGCCGGCATGCCGGTTCCTGCAGAAGCTGGCAAGGAAGTGATCGATGGTAAAACGCCAGCAACCCCCACTCCTGAGGTACGTCCTGCGCTTGCTGGCGAAGGGGCTGAAACATTGACAGGCCGTGCTGATCAATCGTGGAGGATAAAGTCTGGTACATCGCGGCTCTCACTGGCTTTGAACTGGCAGGCACCTGCCGGTACACGCAGCCGAGAGTTTCGCTATGTCGGAACTGGCGAAAGCCTGGATGGAGGAGAAGTCGCCTCATTGAAACTGACCTATCTTGACCGTCAGGAGATCACACTCTGGGGACGCTGGCTCTTCTGCATGGGAGCACTCATTGCGTGGTTCTGCCGTAAACTTCCTGCCACACGCAAATGGCTGATTCTCGGGATTGGTCTTCCCCTCGTGATTGGCCTAAGTGGTGTGCTTCCCGCCAGTGCACAGCTTTGGCTCGATGGTTTGTTTGCCGCCATGATCGGGGGACTGATGGTGTGGCTGGGTGTCGCGCTGTACTCGCTGATCGATCTCTGCCTGACGTGCTGCCTCTCACGTTGCTGCAAAACTCGATGGTCTGGCCCTGGTCAACTGGCAAGCCTTGTGTTCGGGCTATGCCTCTGGTCAGCTTGCGCCACTCCGCTTTTAGCACAGGAAGAGGTTCAAAAGATCGACCAGGAAGCTCAGAAGGCCCTGGCCCCTCTTCCCCCATCGCCTCCTGTGAATCAGACAGTCATTCCGGTGGCGAATGGTGATCTCACCGACCCTGCGATTCTCGAAGGGAGTCAGCAGGTCTTCATCCCTTACGAAAAGTACCTCGAACTGTATTTGAAGGCCAACCCCGACAAACGACCCAAGGCCGCAGCCCCTCATGCCGGCGGGCTGGCGGAAACGACATTAGTGGTCGATCTCATTCCTAAACCACAGGTCAAACCCGCACCCGATACCGCACAAGCTGCACAACCAGATCCTGCAGACGAAAAAGCCACACCCGCCCAGAGCCAGTGGACACACGATGTTCGCTTAAAAGCGAGGCTGGTCTATCTGTCGAGAACCAGCGCTCCTCAATTGATGGCTTTACCGCTCAAACAACTGGCGTGGAACCGGGCGGAACTGGATGGCAAAGCGGCCCCGCTGGTTTCTAAAGGTTCGCAGCAGCAAATCCTGATCACTGGAGAAGGGCTGCATGTCCTCGATCTGGAAACGATTATTGATCGCAATTCTTCCCCCTCGGCTGGCCAGTTCCAGATCCTCCTCGAACCTTTGACCGGTGGAAAACTGATCTGGAATCTCCCCAAAGAGGGTCTACTCGTCCGGCTGAATGGCGCTACCACAGGCTTCCGGCAGACACCTGCCCGTAACGACCAGCCGCGAAAGGTCGAAGTCTCACTCAGCTCTTACAATGAGGTGTCAATCTCCTGGCAACCCGAAGGTGAACTCAATGTGGCCAATCGCACGGTCTCGTTGAACTCACTGACCGCTCTCTCGTTTGATGACACCGGCCTGAAGGTGAGCACCGGGCTTGAGTATCTGATCCGGCAGGGAAGTGTCATTGAACTCGATCTTCAGGTTCCACCAGCACTCAAAATTCAATCGGTCACAGGCCCCGATGTCGGCAGTTGGGAACTCTCTGGCGAAGACCCCGCACGAAAGCTGAAAGTCTATCTGCGACGAAACGTCGATGACACCACTCGCCTCACGATCGATGCCTATTTCGAACTTCCCGTCTCGCAGGAACCCACTGTTTTGAAAGCGCCTCAGTTGATCCCTGTCGGTGTGACGCATGAAACGGGAACCTTAGGTGTCTTCGCGGCTCGGCAGTTCAACGTGCGAGTCAATAAAACCGAGTTACTGACACAAATTGATACTTCTCGCTTCAGTGGCTCAGTCCCTGTCAGTCGCCCGGCTGCCGCTCCACAGTTCGCCTATCGATTCTCGGCCAGGCCTTATGCACTCGAGTTGCGGGTTCAAAGGCAACTGTCCCGCATCACCGCCCAGGCTCAGCATGGCGTGCTCATGACTCCCACGCGCCAGCAGCAAACCACGCGGCTCACCGCCCAGGTCTCGGGTGTGCCTCGCGCGACATTGACGCTGCGACTTCCTAAAGATTGGCAGCCACTCAGGGTCGAAAGTGCAGGCTTACAGGACTGGTACGAAACCCGCACAGAAGGCCAGCATCTGTTGACTCTCGAATGGAAATCGCCGCGTGAAGGGACTCTGGAGATTCTTCTGGCTGGGGCAGTCCCCTTCAGCCGCAATGGTCAGAACCGCTGGTCCATGGCCCTGGAACTTCCCGAGTTAACCGATGTGGATCGATTGAGTTCACAAGTCGGTCTCTGGACAGATTCTGCCATTACCGCGAATTTTTCCAACCTGGAAGGCTGGAGATCCATCGATCCCGCCACCCTCTCTCCCGGGTTGACTCAACTTAAAAATGGTCAGGCTCCTCAACTCGCGTTTTCTTCAGAAAGTCAGACCACCCGTCCCATTTCGCTTTCTCTGTCGAGACTCGAGCCACAACTGGCAGCTGAATCGTTATCGATCGTCAGTGTGACTGATGGTGCGATTGCTCATTCACTCCTTTTGAACTGGCAGATTGCTCGTGCTGCTGCCGATGTGGTTGAGGTTTCTGCGAGCCCTGAATTTGCTGGCAAACTCGAATTTTCAGGTTCTGAAATCCGGTCGATTGCTACTTCCAAAGGGAAAGATGGTCGCCCTCACTGGACGATTTCTTTGCGAACACCCGTACTGGGCAGCCTTTCGCTGGCCGCTGTCGCGACGACGGAGTTTCGTGACCTCCAGGTGCATTCGCCCGGCTTACGCTTTGAAACGATTGAGGCGGATCGCATCAACGCAGGATCAGTCGAATCGATTCCACAAGCTCATTATGTCCTCTTGCTGAATCCTTCACGCAGCGTGCTGACTCGCGAAGCTCCCGAACAAGCCGATGCCGTTACTCGCGATGACCTGCGTATTGCACTGAATGATGATCTCATCAAACGGGCTGCCGAACTTCTGCGGGTGAAAACCTCAGGTGTCAGTTTGAAGTGGAAAGCGGTAGCGTTAACGCAGGCTCGACTGGCCGCTGCCAGTGTGAATCTGGCCGATCTGGTGACGATTCTCTCTCGCGATGGGACTTATCGAACCAGTGCCACCTACCTGATTAAAAATCGCTCGCGTCAGTTCCTGCCCCTGGTCATCCCTGCTGAAGCCAGACTCCTCACGGTCTTGATCGATGGTGCCCCTTCCCGAGCGGTGCAATCGTCGAAAGACGGCCAGATTATTCAACTGGTGGCTTTACCCCGTACAAGTGCTGCCGACCTTTCGATTACCGTGCAGATCACTATTGCCGGGAAGCTGAATGGCCGATTGCCGGCCCGAGGTGGTTGGACAACCCGCCAACTCGATATTCCGGCACCACAAGTCATCAGCCCCGAAAAAGATGAAGCTCTCGGGATTCCGGTTTCCCGCACACGCTGGGCGGTTTCCATTCCCGATGATCTGCAGGCAACTGGGCTGGCCGACCTCACGCGCAACAATCTGAATAGCGCCTCATTGGTACAATCCGAGTTATCACTGCAACAGGCTCGCCTGCAGGAGCTCTCTTATCTGATTTCGATTGCCGACAATTCGACCAATTTCTCACTTCAGGCACAGGCTCTGGGAAATGGCATCGCACTGAAGTCATTACTTTCTGATGGTTCCAGCTACCGCAGTCGTGCTTCAGGCAAAGATTTAGCCGCTGTGGATGAGTACGAAACCAGTTTGAATGCCACGCAAAAGCAACTTCAGGAATTACAACGCAAGGTCGAACAAAAAGGTGAAAAGCTGAGCCTGCAAAACCAGTCACTGGCTGACTCTGGGCTCGCAGTCAACGGCATCATCCTGGGGCAACCTTCCGAAGGTGCTCTCGAAGCACAGTCGAATGCTTTACAGATCCTGACCGATAACCGCAGCCAGTCTCAGGCCGATCATCTCTCTCAAGGAGAAACTTTCTGGTTTAAGTCCGAACTCGTGGAAAACGAATTTGTTCAAGAGTCCGCACCATCCAAGAAAGATCGTCAGGACGCACGGGAACAACTCGATGCCCGTCGTCAGTACCAGGCCTTCAACGATCAGCAGCTCGATTCCTTGAACAGTGCCGTGCGGAACCGGATGGAAGAGTCACAGCAGCGCCAGCAGTTGGATCTGGCAAAATCCAAATCGGGCGAGTCGCTGGAACGCTATTTGTCATCGTCAGAAGATTCCGCAGCTCGAAAACAGGAGTTTGATCGAGGAAGTCAAGCTGTGGAACTTGGTCGAGCCGTGAGACGCAACGCGGCCGATTCGATTGCACTGCAGCAGCGTGCTCTGGGAGAAAACAAAGCACAGTCAACGTCGTCTCAGTCAACATCATCTCAGTGGGATGAAGATGGCCTGCAGAGAGCAAAGCTCGGCGTGGATAAAGCCCGTGACGCAGCTGCACGCGACGATTTCTTCGTCCTCTCTGAAATGGCTCCCAGTTCTGGCGGGACGAGTGTTGCCACGGGCGGCTTAGGTGGTGGTCTGGGTGATATGGTCGATTTCGAATTGCCCGCCAGTCGAGGTGCTGTCTCTCAAGGACTTTCCGTTGTGGCAGAACTTCCTCAAAGTGGCCAGACCGTGCGATTCTCGAAAGCCGGTGGCGACGCCCGCCTGGCACTCGAATTTGTCCCCTCTGGCAGGAAGGGATCACTCTGGGGATGGTTATGGCTGCTGGCTTCCATCATTCTGGCGGCCTGGATGGTGGCAATTGTGACCCCGGACAAGAAGCAGCGCTGGCTCCAGCTCACCACACTCCTGTTGATTATCATCCTCACGATTGCAGCACTGACTCTCCCATCTCTGCTCGCCCTTCTGGCTGGCCTCGGTGTCGCAGGTCTGTGTACTTTGCTGGTTGTCCTGGCGACTCAGGCCAGTTGGAACAGCTCAGCAATTGGGTAACAAAGCCTTTCGAGACAGATTCAAGAAGCCGTCAGGCTCTGCAATCCACTGATTGAGTGCATGACGAGAGTGGACCTATCAGCTTCCACCCAGCTTTTCAAGAAACGGAATGTTCTGTCGGAGGAGTGGCAGGAGCAGGTAGACCCCGTAAATCGCACCGGCAATCAGTCCCAGCCAGATCAGCAGACTGACCCAGCCCAAGGCTCCTGAAAAGGCGGCACGAATCTTGCGGGTGAACTTGCGCCAGCGCTCCTGCCGATCAATCTGGGCATACAGCGACTTCATATCCCGGCCTCTCTTCTCCGCTTCCTGGCGAACAATAAGAGCTTGAATGGCATTTTCAAACTCTGGAAGTTGAGCAATCGGAAGGGCGGATGTCGCACCCGGTTTTTTGACTTTGGCCCGCTGGTCAATGATGCCCGCTTTGATCCCTTTGATTATCGCGGGAGCCGTCATCTTTGCGGCCGACGGCTTCCCTTGAGCGTCGATGAACTGGATCGCATAGGTGATCTCTTTGGCTGCTGCCTGCTTCTGCTGAGCGGCATCTTCAGCGGAAGACTTCGGTAATGCAGGTAGACTTCGCGTGGCGGCAGCAGGACTTTTGACAGTGGCCGTATTAGCTGTTGCCACCACTTTATCGGGAGCCTGAATAAAGCTGAGTGAAGGGTTTTCGAGGCCCAGCATCGCCAGATAACGAATGACTTCGCCAAAATCCTTGAATCGCTGTTCGGGTGAGACAGCCACCATTTTATCGATGATCAGATCCAGTTTTTCCGGGATCTCGGGATTCGCCTTTCGAGCGGGTGGAAACTTTCCCTGCTCTTTGTTCATGATCAGTTCGACAGTGGTATTGCCAGTGAATGGCAGCTTCCCCGTAAGAAAGTGATAGAGCGTCACCCCCAGGGCATAGATATCGCATCGGCCATCCACATGTTTGGCGTTGCGCGCCTGCTCGGGAGCCATATAGTACGGTGTTCCCAGCCCGGTTCCACTCTGTGTCAGCGAGTTGTCTTCATCGTCGATGGCTTTGGCGAGGCCAAAATCTGCGACCTTCACCTGCCCGCGGGCAGTCAGCATGATGTTGTCAGGTTTAATATCGCGATGCACCATGTTCATGGCGTGGGCATGCTGCAATGCCTCGGCGCATCGCAATGTCACATGCACGGCATCACCAACAGAGAGTCGGCCCAGAGTCTCGATCCAATGCTGCATGCTCTTGCCGTCGATGAATTCCATCGCCACAAAGTGCACACCATGATCCTGATCAACGGCATAAACGCGCACGGCATTCGGATGATCGATCTTCGCCATCGCCCGCGCTTCTCGATAGAACCGCTTGACGAAGTCTTCTTTGCCAGCAAGTTTTTTAGAGAGAACTTTAATCGCCGCTTTCCGATCGAGACTGTCCTGATGTGCCAGGAACACCTCTCCCATGCCCCCTTCACCAAGCTTGCGAATTAAACGGAAGTCGCCCAACTGAGAAATTCGCTGAGGGGCTGCAGGAGATGAACTCTTCCCTGTCGGTTCTCCAGCATCTGTTGAGCCGGTCAGAACTGTATCCGGCGCAATGTTCGTGGCTGCCAAAGCACCATCAGAGACATCCGATGCGATGAATGTTTTCTCGGGATCAGCAGAAGGATCTTGGGGCGTGCCTGCAGAACTCATGGGAGCCAACCTGTCAGATAGACCTGCGAAATGCTGTCTCGCATCAACGCTCGATGTCAGACAAAGGCCACTTCAAAGCCTTCATCAACTCGGCCCATTATGCTCAAGATGTTCAACAGTTCTCTACAGGGAGTTTCTGCACTGGCTGACTTTATAGATTTTTCATCATCGCCTGACTGCCAGTCATCGATGTGATTGGGTCGCCGAAAACCTGATGAGTGAGGTCAATGGCCATCAGTCCAGAATCAGGCTACTGGGCTTCTCAGGGGGTGGCCCTAAGCGATTGACCTTCACGCCAAAATGCTCACCAATTTTGACGGCTTCACCCTGTGCGTACTGCCGATTCCCAATATAGATATCGAGCAGGTCTTCACAAGGTTTACTAAACGTCACCAGAGCCCCGGGTGACAATTGCAACAGCGCAGCCAAGGGCATGCGCTTTTCTGCCAGGCGCACACTCAATTGCACCCGCACTCCAGAGAGCCTTTGCAGCATCAATTGGCTCGTGACCGATTGCTGAGGCATCGTCTCTTGAGCCAATGGTGCCGCAGATTCCATAGGATCTTGAGCGGCCAGTCCCTCATAGTTCGATAGCAGATCATCAACCGGGCCATCGACTGGCGCTACTGCAGCCTGTGAATCGGGCAGTTGTTGTTCGGCACTGGAATTCTGACGACGTTCGGTCTCCAGGTTTGCTGAGGCCTCTTCCCATTCATCCTCGAAATCCTGGGGAGTGACTCCCGTCATTCCTGTCTGGCTGGATCCCGATGACTGACCATCCTTTGCTGTTAGAGGAAATGGCCCCAACACGATGATCGCGGGTGTTTCACCTTCTTCTGGCGGATTCTCGAGAGTCGTCACTTCCAGAGCATAAGCCAGCAGGCGGGCATGCAGTGGCAGGTTTTCGACATGACCCGCGATGCGCGAGATAGTAATCGTTTTTGAGGCACCTATCTCGATTGACTCAGGCAGCAGAAGAATGCTCCATTCCTGTGCCAAAGTTTGCAGTCGTGATTCCTGACTGGCATCCGGCGTCGTATACCAGCCGGGCAGGCCAATGATTTCAGGCAATAACGCCACAAAAAATGTCTCATCACAGGCAAGTTCAACAACCAGACCTGCCGCTTCACCAGCAGGCCACGGCTCATGTTGAACTGCTAAATGCTGTGTCACCCATTCGGCAGAAAGTTCCTTCACCCGAAACTGAGTGGCCAGATCCGTCGCCTGTTGAAACGACGTGACCAGAGCTTCGAGGTTCTCCGTCAGGTGGCTCAGCCACGTCGATTTGAGCTTCTCGAACTGCTCGATGCCGGCAGAAGTGAGCTGTTGCTCTCCTCCAGCAGAACTTTCGGGAGAACTGGGTGAACGATCTGTCGCGGGGTTGGGTTCTGCAGATTCAGACATGAGTATTCTCGATAGCAGGGAACCACACCACCAAATGGAGTCGCATCAGAGGTCGCAAGTTTTGATTCAACCCCTGAGGCGAAGCAACACTTCTACAAAACTCCTATCGGCGCAAGAGTCATCGCTGCTGGATGATTCTCTGTCATCGAAAAAGTCGATCACGGTTCACCGGCAAAAGCGGCCATTCAGAGCACGCACCTCGATTCCGGCGGCAATCTTTGCCGGGGCATTTCTACTGAATCTGCTACGCCCAGAGTCCCTGAGACATCTGGCGATTCCTGCCGAAACTGCATCTCAACCACACCTTGACGATCCAGCCGTCCTGTGGGAAGACCTGTACCTGGAACAAACCTGAATTGGCTGGATTGAACACCAACCTTCCCACACCGCCACCCCAGATGTCCGGAACCGGATCGATGAACGAAAGGATGAGCACCAACATGCAACGCAGGTTCTGGCTGGCACTTTGGGTCTTGGCTGTCTTCGGTGGGATCAGCGGTTGTGCCTTCTTTCACGATCTGCAGCCCCATCGGCTGCATCGCCTCAATCGACAACCCGCTCCGGCACTCGATCCCGAGTTCACCGCCGTTGATCACTCGTTCGCCCACGAAATCTCTTGATTTGTGCTGAGGCCATGCATGTTCTCTAGTGGAGAACTGCCTCATCCGCTTCAGGGCTATGCACCGGGGGTGACAATCTCACCCCCGGATTCTTTCCAGCCGCGGAAGCCACCATCGACCGAGATCACATGCATGTAGCCCATTTTTTGCAGCGTGTCGGCTGCCAGAGCTGAGCGAAACCCACCGCCGCAATACAGGTAGATCTCGGTTTCTGCATCAGGGATCAATGTTTCAATATCCCGCTCAATAATGCCCCGGCCCAGATGCTTTGCCGTCGGAATATGGCCCTTGGCCCATTCGTGATCTTCACGCACGTCAAAGAGCAGGACGGGAGATTTCTTTTCGAGCAGTGTTTTCAGATCGGCAATACTGCATTCCCGAATGTTGGTACGAACCGACTCGACCAGTTGCAAAAATCGCGGGTTGTGCTGCATGTTCGTCGATTGCCTTCAAAGGGATAGTAAGAACAAATTACCAGCCGATGTCTTTTGTGAGTGCCTGTTGAGCTTCGACCAGTTTGGCGTAATGCCCGCCGGACAGTTTCAACAACTCTTCGTGGGTTCCTGATTCGACCAGTCGGCCGTGATCGAGGACCACAATTCGATTGGCTCGGCGTAGCGTACTGAGACGGTGAGCAATCGCAATCGTCGTTCGGCCCTTGACCAGATTCTGCAACGCTTCCTGAATCTGCCGCTCGGTCTCGGTATCGACGGCACTGGTCGCTTCGTCAAGAATCAGCAGTCTGGGGTTAATCAGCAGAGCCCTCGCAATCGAAATGCGCTGCCTCTCACCACCAGAGAGCGATTGTCCTCGCTCACCGACCAGCGAATCGTATCCATCCGGCAACTGCAGAATGAACTCGTGAGCACGAGCTGCCCGGGCCGCTTCAATGATTTCATCGCGCGAAGCCCCTGGCTTCCCGTACGCAATGTTTTCTGCAATGGTTCCAAAGAAGAGGAAAGGATCCTGCAGCACGATCCCCACATTCTTCCGCCAGTCTTCCACTCGGAACGAGCGAATGTCTGTGCCATCCGCATAGATGGCTCCTTCGGCCACATCAAAAAAGCGACACACCAGATTGATCAAAGTGCTTTTGCCAGCACCGGTCTGGCCGACCAGCCCGATCATTTCGCCAGCGGCAATTTTCAGATTCACACCATCCAGCACTTTACGGTTTCCATATCGGAAACCAATCGACTTCAGTTCGATCTCACCTTTGAAGTCTTTGAGCGGGACTGGTTGAGCCGGCTCGGGAACACTCGAGACCCGGTCGAGAATTTCAAAGATCCGATGAGCACTGGCAGCCGCCCGCTGAGATGAATTCACCATGCGGCTCATCGATTCCAGCCGACCATAAAACCTCGCGATATACGCCAGGAATGCGGTCAGCACACCGACGGTAATCATCTGCTCATGAACCCGGTAAATCCCGTAGCCCCACACCACCAGCACACCCAGTTGATTGAGGAAAATGATCATGGGCCAGAAGAACGTCCAGACTCGATTCACTTTGTCGTTCGCCGAAAGAACTTCACGATTGGCCTGTTCAAACCGCTGAATCTCGCGCGATTCCTGAGCAAACGCCTTGACGACACGAATCCCCGGGATGGTATCCGCCAGGACACTTGTCATGTGGGCCCAGGCACGTCCACCTTTTTGAAAGCCCGATTGCAGCCGGTCGCGCGAGACATACATCAGCCAGATCACCACAGGAAATGGCACCAGCGAAACCATGGCCAGCCAGGGGTCGATCCAGAAGAGCACGACCGCTGTCCCGACAATCAGAAAACAATCGGCAGCAAAATCGACCACACCATCCGAGAGGAACTGGCACAGGCGATCCGAATCCGTACTGACACGCGACATGAGGTCGCCCGTCCGTTTCCCACCAAAGTACTCGAGGGACAGCCTTTGCAGATGGGCATACGAGGCATTGCGAAGATCGGCCGCAATCCGCTCACTGACTCGCGCCAGCAGTGCTCCCTGCAGCCAGCCAAGAATCCAGGCGGCCACAGCCGCCAGCAACAAGCCCGCCAGATACATCCCCGCCAGCGACATCGAAAAGTCGACCGAAGGTGGAATCGGCTGGCCCGTCTCGCGCGAAAGTGTCGCCGCTGTCTGATACGGGATGAGAATGTCATCCAGCAATGGAACCGTGAGATAGGGCGGGATGAGCCCGGCAATCATCGCCAGAAACGACAGGAGAAAACCTGCAGCAATCGCACTAGCATGAGGCATGGCAAATCGGGCGAGCCTCCAGAGTGCTTTGGTGGTCGGCGGAGTGGTGGTCGATTCCGCTTCGGGAGCCAGCACTGGCTCTTCCAGCGAAATCGACCTCCTTCCCAGCGAAGCCATTTGAAAAGCTTCGATCAAGAGCAGAATGGCAGGGCCCAGATCCAGCGTGTAATGCCAGATCGCCAGGCGACAATCGGTCGCCCGCGCTTCCAGAGTTCCCAGCCCGGCTCGGTCACTGGTCGTCAGATTCTCAATTTGGCTGAGAGGCCACTGCGAAATCTGGGGAGACTCAGGGGAGCCTGCAAAAGCCATCAGATTCTGACTGGTCAGGACCAATAGCGTTTTTTGAAAATGTCGCGAGGCATCGATATTCGACCAGGCCCATTGCAGGACGGGTTGTTGCGAACTCACGAACTTGCCGACAACAGCCTGCCAGGGCTCTGGCAAAGCAGGAAAAGTGGAGGGATGCTGGTCGACAGATGTCGCCACGTCGATATTCCGATCGTAGGGCTGCGGTTTGATGAAACTCATCGCCGCTGGTTGAGGAACGTTAAAGACCCGCAGGTGGCTTCCGGATCAACAATCTTTTGAATTCCAGTTCCTGCCAGGTTGGTGGCAGATCATCTCACGAGCCGTGCAGAAGCGAAAGAGTAGAACGATCGAACTCACTTTCCAAACCAGAACCAGCCAGCCACCGGGCAGATTCGATTGTTAAGGGAACTCTGCGTATCAGGCGGCGCCAGAACTTTCTTCATCCCCAAACACCCGCCAGATATCAGAGTAGTTACTTATTTACATGTGTTCCGCTGATCAATGATCCCGCTGAGAATTTTCGGCGAAACGCTGATGATATCGTGTTTTCCTGTTGAATATGGGTGCAGAGTTCTCATGGACCGGCCAGATGCCATTTGCTCATTTTCGGCGCAATTGCTGAACAGATTCTGTTCAGATCCAGCCGCTCTATGCATAGCCAGAAACCAACGAAGATCAATTAACTTGACGAAAAGCACGGTAAAACTGCGGACAAAGATGTGTTTTCAGTTCATTTTCAACATTTAATTCTGGTAACAGCGCAGGGAATGGCAGAATTCTCAAAATTTCGATCGCGGCAGTTGACTCGGCACATCCCTTGCATTGAGGTTAAAAAGTGTCCGACCTTCCCTAAGCCCATTCGGCCCCGTAATCATGATGTCCACCGCGGTTCAATCAACAATCGCACCGCGAGGTTACTGGTCGGACCTGGAGTATCTGCTGCTGGGCGACCTGCGTCAGGTGCTGGATGAACCTTCAACTTTGTTGAGAGATCGCTGGCTCGTCAGTTTGCTGGATGTCCTGCTGGCAGGGAATCGGCATGAGTCAGCACAGAGTTACACTATTGGGGGTTCCGCTATTGGGAACTCTGTTGCAGGAAACAGCGCCGCAGTGAGTTCTGACAGCATTCATTCAGACACCACGATGTCTGATCGAGAATCGTTATCACAGCGACTCTCGGCCTGTCTCACGACCGCTCCATCGACATATTCGGTTCAGTCCTCGTACGCCTCTGCCAGCATCCGGAATGATTTTCTGACTGGGGAACGAGAGCAGCTCTACAGCAAATTGCAGCGTCTGAGAGATCGAGTGGCTCATCGAACACCTGCGAGCCTCCTCTCCAATGAAATCCGATGTGACCTGCAGGATCTATTGCCGGTGTAAACGCCAAGCTTGCCCACAAAGGAGCAAGCTCGCTTACTAATTCTTAAGCACGATGGGAGCGTTGACCCGAATTAGCTGGCCTTCATGGTTTCCAGCCGATCACGCAGATCGCGAAGTGTTACAGGCTGCGGCATGACCTGGCTGTAGCGAGAAGCCGGCAGTTGCGGCAGCAGATCGGCTCGTTTTGATGATAATGCCAGCACCAGAGGAGTCTCAGTACGATCGGCGTACTTTTTCAATTGCCCATATCGCCCGACCACATCATCGGCCAACGCTTCACAGGTCACGAGAATCCCTGACACGGCCATGCTTTCGAGGCGCTGCAGTGCTCGATCGGTATCACTGAGCATCAGCACTCGATATCCATGCTTGGAAAGATATTCGCGGAGACGATCCTGTTGAGTCGCACGACCTTCAATACACAGGATGGTCGAGGTGCGATTCGCTGTGGAGGCACTGGCTGAAGGTTCGCCCTCAGAACTCTTGATTGCTGGCATGGGCCCGCTGGTGCTTCCTGAACCTTCGCTGCTGGTTGTTGTTGAGCTGAAACTGGCTTGAAGTTTCCGCAGATCTCGCAGCAATTCTGTCGGTGATTGATAGCGCTCATGGGGGTTACTGCGCAGCAACTGATCGATAATGTTCACCAGCGGCCTCGAAAGACCCGGGCATACAGAAGAAATGGGCCGGATGTTGCGGTACCTGCTGATTTGCCGCCGCTCGTTAATGTCTTTTGTGGGTGCATAAGGGGGTTGGCCCGAGACCATTTCGTAGAGCATGACCCCCAAAAAGAACAAATCGCTTCGCGGGTCACCATCAGGAGCTCCCGTGAATTTTTCCAGCGTGCCGTATTCCACTGCACGGTCGGCGTCATCAGCCACACCGGAGGCTTCGCCTCCCGCCAGACCAAAGTCAACCAGCTTCGCGACCCGTTGTGCGGAAAGCAGGGCATTCGAGAGCTTCAGATCGCGATGAGTAAAACCCATCGACAATGCATATTCGAGCCCTTCCGCCAGATCGATGATGTATTTGACCGCTTCTTCGGGGGTGAACTTGCCCCGAATTTTCAGGATATCCTTGAGATTGCCACCTTCGACGAACTCCATCGTCAGGTAATGCTGGCCACCGTCGCTTCCCACTTCATAAATGGGCACGATGTTCTTATGTTTCAGACGGCGCCCCAGTTCGCCCTCCCGTTTGAAAAGATTGACAGCGCGCGGATCACTGGCATATCGCTGGCGCAGTACCTTCAGGCCAATCATCTCTCCAGTCAACACAGAGCAGCCACGGAAGACCCGGGCAAAACTCCCTGAAGCATTGCGGTAGAGCAATTTGTAATTGCCAACTCGCAAACCCTCGGTCTCGTGCTTCAGCAGAATCCCCGACTGATAACCCGTCAGCTCCATCCGGCGTTCCAGTTCTCGGATCAACTCTTTGATGGCCGACGAATCATTGCCCCGAATATGTCGGGCCGCCTCCGCCAAAGCACGCGGAGACACCAACTGCTGCTGAACCAGATAATCTTCAAATGAAGCAAGCGACGAGAAAGTCATGCCAGTCCCAGAGCCAGGGGATTTGAGAAATGGCAGCATAACTGACCTTCCACACCATTCACGAGTGATGCCGTCGATTTGTTGACCACGACGGCAAGAAAAAATCCAAACCTCAGTAGAAATCCCGATGACATCCCTACTTGATTCAAAAAGTTGGATACGAGACTCTCTCTCCCAACCATTTACGAAAATTCAATCCCCATCGGTGCAATCTTTTTCGTTAAGAAATGCACAGACCATGCCAATCCCTCAAGAGACTCGTTACCTTACAAAAAACGAGTCAAATCCCACCGAAAAGCACACCACGATCTGGCCGTGACGAAGCAAATTGCTGCATCCGTTGCAGGTTGCTGCATACGGTTGCCACGCGGTCGGTGCGTCTTGAGATGGATCGAACAATTTCGATACGACGTAGGGATATGCACTAACGTGCACATCCCGTTGGCGGCGATAATGCCCTAAAGTCTGGCGGCTTTCTGAACTCAATCCTCACGAGATGTGTGAGTGACTGCCGGCAGTGGTGAGCTCGTATCTTGATTAGCAACCGGCTCGTTGGCAGCTTGCGAAGTAGCAGCGGACTCATGCTTTTCCGCTTTGGCAGCCGGGTCGTTAAAGATGAAGTAAACGGCCCCCAGCATGCAGCAACCCGCCCAGAGAAAATTCCAGGACAAAGGCCGGTTCATGTAATAAATGGCAAAGGGGACAAATACGGCCAACGTAATCACTTCCTGCAAAATCTTCAGTTGACCCAGACTGATGTGATGATCATTCCCAAATCGATTGGCAGGAACCTGCACCAGGTATTCAAAAAACGCCACCCCCCAACTCACGAGGACCGCAATCCACAAAGGCTGATGAGCATGATCCTTCAAGTGCCCATACCAGGCATACGTCATGAACAGATTGCTGATCGTCAGCAGGACGGCAACAACAAGAATTGGTGGCATGGAGGGAATCGTTGATCCAGAGAAATATGTGAACGACATCACAGGCAAGTGAAGCAACACTGGGCAATGAATGCAAATCCCCCGGCTCTCCATGAGAAAGCCGGGGGCACAAGATTTTACATGATAGCATCGGTCTGCCTGTCAGTTCAGACCCATCGTTTTCTCAAGCGACAAGTTACGGCTTCAGGTCATAGCAAAGAATCGAATCCTGCTCACGCAGATAGAGCTTCCCGTCAGTAATGACAGGATGCGACCAACTAGGGCGATCGCCACTGCCAGGAATCTGGAAAGAGCTGATTTCGGTGTACTTCTCCGGCCCAGTCTCCGAAAGGACCATCATCCCGTCACTGAATCGCCAATAGGCTTTCCCATCCGCGCCTACGACAGAAACAGAACCTTTCCCGGTACCGCGACCTTGCCATTTGACTTCGCCTGTCATGAGATCCGCACAGTAAGGAATCCCCGCATCGTCAGAATCACCATAGAGGTAGTCACCCATCAGGATAATCCCGCCATGCTTGTTGGCCAGGCGTGGATTGAGAGGATAAACCTCCTCGATCTTCACTGTTTCGTTCTCACCGGCAACCTGCTTCAGCAGGGCACCGCCTCGCTTGTAACCAGCAGCGAAAAAGACGAGGTCATTCTTGACAATCGGTGTCGGAATGACGGCTGTCGTCTTTTCAATGGGGTATGACCAGAGCAACTGGCCATCATTCGCACGTACACCCAGTGGGCCGGAACCTGTGGTCTGCACATAAACTTTCACGCCACCCACAGTCACAGGGACAATCGAAGCATGCCCTGCTCCACGGTCGTCTTCACGGACAGTCGTCCAGATCGTGGCACCGGTCGTACGGTTGAGTGCTGCCATCGTCGTCTTGGGACCGCCGGGCGTCACAATCACACGGTCACCATCCACCAATACTGATTCACTATAGCCCCATGAGTCAGCCTTCTTGCCGCCGAACTCAGCTTTGAGATCTTTCCGCCAGATTTCCTTGCCAGTAGCTGCTTCACAAGCGACCAGCACTCCCTGTGGAGAGAGCACGAACACATCGTCACCCGCCACTGTGGGGGTACTGCGGGAACTCTGCCACGACTCTTTCCCCTCATTCCAGGCGGGGCCAGTCTTGGTTTTCCACAGCAGCTTGCCATCAGCCCGGTTGAAGGCCAGCAGATACTCATCTTTGTCTTCTGCGACTGATGGAGCATCACCAAGAGTGAACACCTTGTCGCCAGCGACTGCCAGGCTCGAATAGCCACGACCGGCACCTTCTGCTTTCCACAGCAGCTTCGGGCCTTCCTTGGGCCACTCTTTCAATAAGCCGGTATCAGGTGCGACAGCCGTACGATCGGCACCCCGGAATGTCGGCCAGTCAGCCTGTGCCGAGATTGTCGGAATGAGCAGCAGCCCGGAAAGTATCGCAGCAGTTGTCGGAGACAACGCACGCCATGATGACAAACTCAGCATGTTAGGAAACCTTTTTGCAGACCAACTGGAAATCACGACGATCGCTCAAAAATCAGGCAAAACATCACCGCCACATGGAACCAATCATCGTGGCATGGCCTGATATGTTAATCCCAAAACATCAATAAAGGAATTGCGTTCCCTCACTAGAGCATAAATTCAGGAAGCCACATTGCCTCTTGTTCTTTCGATGAATTGCCTGCAGAGCGCGAGATCCTTCACACCAGGAGAAGTCTCGACACCACTGGCAGTATCGACACCCGTCGGATGAACGGTTCGCATCGCTTCCTCGACATTCGCAGGGGTCAAACCACCCGCCAGGTAAAGTGGCGTCTGCCTCAAGATTTCCCGCCAGCCAATCAGCAAGGGCCAGGGGGCATGGTGTCCACTTCCACCATAGATCGTTTCACCAGCTTTGCCTTGATTCGAAGAAGAGATCGTCGCGACTCTGGCATCAATCAACACACCATCGTACTGGAAGCCCAATTGCGACAACTCTTCCAGATGTTTCGACACATCGACGAGACCTTCCTCACCCACACGAAAGGCGCGGTAAATTCCCGGTTGAGGCAATCCTTGCGATCGGGCTTCCTGTCGAATTTGAGTGACAACATGAGCCGGTTCATCTCCATGAAGCTGGATCACATCCAGTTGGGCCTCCTGGAAAATCGTGAGCATGGACTCCACTGTCTCATTGACAAACACACCCACGGCCAGCACTCCGGGTGTCATGGCAGCACGAATCTCGCGGGCCCGCTCTAACGTCACGCTTCGAGGCGATCGGCTGTAAAAATTCAAACCCAGTGCCGTCGGCCCCAATTGCGAAATGGCAGCCGCCTGTACGGGAGTTGTCACACCACAAATTTTGACAAACGTCTTCATGTCAGGCATGGCAAATCGAGACTTCTTTCCCGGAGGATCTCTTGCAGGTTGGAAACCACATTCCAGTTGATTCCACAGCGAAGAATTTTATCTGTTGATCACTTCGAAGATCAGGAGTTTGATGGAGCTTTTCCGGCAATCCCGTCAGAATTCTCAGCCGGCAGGCTGATTTCTACAGTAAGAATCGTCCTTCATTCTTTGAAACAGCTTCATCATCAAGGCCCCACTTGCTCGAAATGACCGTTTGTGCTTGGATCGTAGCACAATTCATGAGCCGTTCTGGCCAGTCCCCAGATCGAACCCTCAAACTCCATGATCCGACGATTTTCTACCTCAGGTGAAACATGAGCGATTACGAAAAGCTGGGAGTGTTCTACTTAGGTCGCGAATACAACCTGGCAAGTGGTCAGCTCAGCGATACTCCTGTCCTGTACGACTCCAAGGATCTCACCACCCATGCCCTCTGCGTGGGGATGACAGGGAGCGGCAAAACGGGCCTGTGTCTGTCACTTCTGGAAGAAGCGGCGATCGATGGCCTCCCCGCGATCTGTATCGATCCCAAAGGCGATCTCGGGAATCTGCTGCTGACGTTTCCCTCACTGAAGCCTGCCGATTTCAAACCGTGGATCGATCCTGGCGAAGCGACTCGCAAAGGTCTCACGGTCGATGAACTCGCTGCAAAAACCGCCACCCAGTGGAAAGAGGGTCTGGCGGCCTGGGACCAGCCTCCCGAACGAATTGCCCGCTTCCGCGAATCGGCCGATGTCTGCATCTACACCCCTGGCAGCACTGTCGGTGTCCCGCTGACAATTCTCAAATCGCTATCGGCTCCGCCTCCCGT
>JAIXUU010000074.1 GCA_027483405.1 Planctomyces sp.
CCTTGTGCGTGAACTGCAAAATTACGCCATATAGCCTTGCTGTGTTTGGCACAGATAACGATCAGAAACTCCAGTAGCTTGTGGAACTATGCCGGAGTACGATCAGGTCATAGCCTGCGAGTAGACCGTAGGGCAGGCTCCCGCCTGCCGGCCTTGCTGGCCAACCCGTACCAAATAGGGAAAGAATCTTACCGCACCCCAACCAACCATGAAAACAGCCGTATCGCATGGCGGTCGATTGCGGTGTAACATGCAATTTATATTGGCAATCCGTCGCAACTCCTTTGCCACTAGGTTACATCAAAATTGACAAGTCCCTGCCACACCGCCAATCTGCGCTGAAATTTCACCGCACTTCAGCGGTCGAATACCTGTTCGGCGGTGTTTAAATGGAGAAAAGTCATGCTTCATGCGGCCATCTATTGCTTATTGCTTTCAGCACACCTCGGCATGGCGTCGCTTCAGGTGGATGCAGTCGAGAAAGACTTGCGCAGACTGCAGGGTGGCTGGACGTTTGAAAAGGTTCTCGTAGGCGGGGAAAAGGTCGGTGGCGAAACCCAACCCAAAGGATTCGTGTTCGACGGGAGGGAGATTTCGCCAGACGACGACCCCAAGGATGTTGCAATCATCACCCTCGATCCCAGCCAGACGCCACAGACCATTGATCTTGTCTATAAGAATAAGGAAAAATCCCTGGGCATCTACGAGATCGACGGCGACACGCTGAAGCTCTGTTTCAATGCACCCGGCGATCCAAGGCCCAAGACTTTTGCATCCGCCAAAGGTAGCCGAGTGTCATACCTCATTCTCAAACGAAACAAGAAGTAAGGCGTAGGAGTCACTGCTACCGGTAATAATTCAACAGACTCTAGATCTCCAATCGCGCAGCTTGGCGTATGAATGCCCAGCAGGTACAGCCCCTTAGCATTCCCGGGAATGGTGTTGGTTCGGTGGTTTATGTATCTCAAGATATGCGTTGAGTATCAAAAATGTCCTGAGATGACAAAAAACAAAGCCGTGATACTCGATCACGAGTTTGGCGTCGCTTCTGCTGCAGAAGAATCATTGTTTCCTGCGATGCAAAGGCGAGAGTAACTTTCTGACTTTTTAACCCAAGAATATGCTTTTCTACTTCTGAAACCCATTCAATGATATCACTTGCAACAACTGATGATATTCCGGCGTTATCCGAACTGTTATCAATACTCTTCACGCAAGAGGCTGAGTTTGTCGCAAACCCTTCAGCCCAATCTGCCGGACTCAAGGCAATCATCGAGAATCCTTCCGTGGGACGAATACTGAAATTCGAAATGGAAGGCGAAATCATCGGTATGGTCAATTTGCTATACACTGTCAGTACTGCTCTGGGTGCCCGAGTTGCGATTCTCGAGGACATGGTTGTCAACCCGTCACAACGATCGCATGGATTGGGTGGTCTGTTGGTGGATGCCGCTATACAGCAGGCAAGTCAAGATGGATGTCGTCGAATGACTCTGCTGACCGATTGCGACAATACGAAGGCAATGCGATTCTACGAACGGCGGGGGTTTATACGCTCGCCGATGGTTCCGATGCGACTCCTGCTAAACTCCTCCAGTCAAATGAACTCAGCTTTCTCAAATCATGATGAGCCCTCTCCCAGCCAGTAAGCTCCGAAACCTAGGTCCCGCATCGGCGCAAATGCTTGCCGACGCTGGTCTCTATAACTTGGATGAGCTTCGAAGACTTGGTTCAGTCGTTTGCTTTCTTGCTGTACGAAAAGTAGGGCATCCAACTACTTTGAACTTGCTATGGGCAATCGAAGGAGCAATTACCGATATGCCTTGAACTACAATATCTCAAGTTAGGAAAGTGTCATTACTTTCAGAGCTACATAGAATGACACAAGTAGAGGCTATCGAATGATTTTTTGAAATTGCATTGTTCACAACCATGAAAGTGCGAGGCCGTTCAGGTGATTACTGTGAGTGACCGATTAGCTCTAATCTATAGTGGGTGGCCTCGATTCCTCGCTCGCAAACTGCGGCTTCAGAAGATAAGCGTTGGCGAAAAAGGAGTACCCTAGAAACTCCATGGACTTGTGGAGTGGTGCCTGAGTACGATCAGGTCATAGCCTGCGAGCAGTTTGAAGACGTGGTGGATTACCCGTTCAATGTTTTCGGCTGGCTGCTGGAATTGCTGCATGAGTTCCTGCCGGATCTTGCCTACAGTTCTCCGACCGTCCACCAGCGAGAAGAGTCTCTTGGTCAGGATATCGCACGAAATGGAAACTTTCAGGCAGGGGACACCCGGACGCGAAACCTGGAAATCACATGCCGGTGTCGTGCAATCCTGAATTGCGGTCTGAAGGTTCGTGATCATTGCCAGATGACTGAAGCAAGGGATCTGCTCCAGATCATTCAGTGAGGCCTGCTGTCGCCCGGATTTTGATGCCCAGAAGATATGCCGCGAAGCCACACCCCAGTAAAGCTCACAGATGGCCTGCTGCTCAGGCAGAGGCAAAGTGAGCACATGCTCCAGCATAGCGGGATCTGACGAAAAGGCATGGATCGGTTCGTAGAGCATACGTCCTTCAAAGGTATGCTCAATAAATCGCAGATCCGCCTGCTTCAGCCAGTCAAAGAGTTGGGGAACAGTATAAGCACGATCCTGCGAATGCAGAAAAATGTCGTAAAACTCTGAGGCTGTCATTTCAGCAATCGGATCGAACAGATCCTTCCCGCGAACATACCAGTTGGTCGCTGGCAGGCGGCCGATAAGAGTTCTGGCCATGGCCAGTTTTTCTTCCCGTGGCAAACTGGCAGGGATTGCCTTGCGCAGCATTTCCTGCATCTGGTAAATGCCCATGCGGCCATATTGACCATAGACCATCAGCCCCATGACTCCCTGAGGATTTAGCAGTGCCGACAGCACACGCAATCCATGATCAGGATCGGGGAGATGATGCAGCACACCCGAGCAGTTGATGTAATCAAAGGTCCCTATGCTTTCAGGCTTCAGGTCAAGGAGCGATCCGTGAATCCACTCGAAAGATTTCCCCAGACCTCGCACGAGAATTCGTTCGCGGGCAATCCTTTGCGAGGCCTCACTCAGGTCGACGTAAACAAGCTTCGATGGCGTATTTCTTAATTGATGAGCCAGGTAGACGACTGAATCCCCGGTTCCACCACCGGCAATCAGCACTCGTAACCCTTTGGTCAGATCTCGCCGCCCGCTCCAGGCATAATGATTAATGGTCGCCAGTTCATCGACGGCTGTGGTCAACAGCCTTTTGCGTTCGTCCTGCGGATGGCGCGCGGGATAAGGCAACCATTCATATTGCTGGCGAACGGCAGGGTTGATGGCATTGGTGGTGGCGAGCCCCATGCTGGCAGCTTTCTATCAAATCCATGCGACGATTGATCTCCAAGACACGTTATCTATCGATCCAACCCTGGGGAAAAGGCGCGGAAACATCGCTAGAGACGGCAGAGTCTGTGGAAATGACTTGATGAGACCTGTTCTCAATGCCTGTTTTCAGTGTTAAACTCTTCGCAATCACCGCCAATCGGCAAATTCAGCCGAAGCCTCATCTTGAAGCCACAGCAGGTCGATAGGATATTACGGAATGCCGTATTTGAATCAACCGGCACTTGCCTTGAAGAAGGCGACATTCCGATGCTTCTCCTGTCACCACTTCAAATCGTCGTCTCAGTAGTTTATTCACTCGATTGCTGATGCTCTCTGCGACATGATGGTTTCATCGGATGAAACACCCAGGCCAGGATGCCTGTCCATGCCACTGAAAACAGAACCGCTGGAAGAACCAACGCTGAACCTGGCCTCGATGCTCGACATCGTGATGCTGCTGCTCATGTTTTTCATGATTGGTACACAGTTCAAAAATCAGGAACGCGAGTACAAAATTCAACTTCCAACGGTTTCCGACGCCAAGGCACTTAGTGGTCAACCCGACGAACTGGTGGTCAATGTCTCGCGGGACGGAGTGATTACTTTGAACTCTCGCCAGATTTCAATCGCAGAACTGGAACAAGAACTGGCGAAAGCGATTCAGAATTTCCCCGCACAAAGCGTATTAATTCGCGGCGATGGCGCCAGCCCATACCAGAATGTGATGGAAGTGATGTCAGTTGCAAAAAAGGCGGGTGTTCGTAACGTCTCTCTGGCACATCAACCACGGGCTCAACGGTAATTTTGGGCCTCTGATTGAAGCTTATCAGGTCAACAGATTCTCAAGGACTGCTAGTAAAAAACTCAGGCACATGATCAAAGGCTGGAATGACAGGTCAGAATGCTAAGTCGCTTGGTTGAATCTTTGTCGTGGTTGATTGATGCGGGAGGCGCAGAAACCTCCTGGCAAATGATCACGCTGCGCCTCGCGCTGATCTTCTGCTCTTTTCTGCTCATGGTGCAGGTACTTTCCTTACTGGCCACCCGTTGGGGCGATCAGAACGCCACAGGAAAATCGTTCTTTGCCTCCCTTGTGCTGCATGTCTGGCTGGGTCTGGCGTGGGCTAATGTCGCTCAACTGGAAGCAGTCAGGCTTGGTGAAATTGAGCGAAGCGAAAGAGAAACTGAAGGGCGAGCCATTCAACTCGTTTCGAGTGAAGCCGATACGACAGACACAGAGGCCACCAATGCGAGCCTCTCGCGTCTTTCACCATCGGAGACCCTGCCGATTGAGCGAACTCAGAGGGAAATCTCGGCTTCAGAGAAAGCAGAAACCAGTGCATTACCCGATTTGACCCCTCGGGATAAACCCACACAAATGGCTGCACCGGAAGCCTTTCCTGATTTGCCAATGCAGGAGTCGAAGCCAGAGACTCCGCGGCCGGGTATGAAAGTCCAGCAGCCGATTTTTTCAGGAACTCCAGCCGCCACAGCACCGTTACCGCAGGAAACCATTCAACAACAGGTGATTCCCAATTCACTGGCTGCGATGTCCCGTCAAAAAATGACGCCTCAGGAAACGCCACTCGATTCGGACGACCTGCGTCCTCCAGCGGAAGGGGGAGCTGATCGAGCCGATGAAAAGATCAACACAGTGGCCTCTCGCATTGAACTTCCACTCAATCCAGAGAGTGAAACCCCACCTCCGAATGCGCTCGCCGCCGAAACCATGGCCAGGCGCACCGCTCCATTGGCCACTCCGGTCCCGGCAAATTCACCGGGTGCTGATGGTATCGGAAACGATCCCCAGGTACGTCCTGCAGTACCGGCCAAGCCTCTCTTCTCACGTCAAGTGCCCAATCGATCGATGATGCCCACAGAAGGGCCACCGCTCGCCATCACACCTGCGGAACCTGCTTCGGGAAGTCCATCAGCAGCTCCCACATTGGCTGGCGAGCAGATTGCAGCCATCAAATCTGCCACAGAACTGCCCAGCCTCGAAGCCATCACCCCTGCTCCAGAAATGAATCGCGGCACGGGAGCCATTCTCCCCAGACGCCCCGCAGCATCGATGACGCCTGAGACTTATCAGTTACGCAGGCTTGACCAACGCAAGGAGATTGCCCTTCGAAATGGCGGGACAGAGGCCAGCGAAGAAGCTGTCGAACTCAGCTTAAAATGGCTGGCCTCACATCAGGAAAACGATGGCTCCTGGAGCGCTGCCCGCTGGGGTGCTGGCGCTGTAAAAAGATCTCCGGAAGACCCTGTCGATCTCGTTGATCGCAAAGGCTCCGGCCTGAATGCGGATACAGGAATCACGGGATTAGCACTGCTGGCGTTTCTCGGGGCAGGCTACACCCGAGACGAAGGTCAGTATTCAAGAACAGTCGACAACGCCATGACCTGGCTGATCTCTCAGCAGCGTGTGGATGGCTATCTGGGAGGAAAAGCAAACTACTACGATGGCATGTACTGCCACGGCATCGCAGGCTACGCCTTAGCAGAAGCTTGTGCGATGCAGGAAAACCCACAGGCTGATCCTGACTTACGGAACGCCGTTGCTAAAGCGGTCCAGTTTACAATTCAAATGCAGAATCGTGATGGTGGGTGGCGTTACCAGAAAGGTGCCATTGAAAGTGACATGAGCATGTTTGGCTGGCAGATGATGCTGCTCAAATCTGCCGAGATCGCCGGGATAACCATTCCAAACGAAACCCGCGAAGGCATGATCACGTTTTTGAAGGCTCGCAGTAGAGGGACTCAATCCGGCCTTGCGGGCTATCGGAGATCAAGTCAACCTTCGCCAGCGATGACAGCCGAGGCCCATTTCTGCAAGCAGATGTTTGGCATTCGCCCGACCAATGATGCCAGTATTGAAGCGACGTCTTACCTGCAACGCGCGCTACCTCGAATCTCCCAACCCAATGATTACTACTGGTACTACGGGACATTAACGATGTTCCAGCATGGTGGAGAATCGTGGGAGATGTGGAATCTTGGCATGCGGGAAAGTCTCGTGCAGATGCAGACACGTTCCGGAACTTATGCAGGAACATGGGAGCCAAAGGATCCCTGGGGAGGGATTGGCGGACGTGTCTATTCAACTGCGATGGCCACCTTGTGCCTCGAAGTTTACTATCGCTTCTTACCGCTCTATCGAGTGAATGAACCCTCGCCCAATTCGTGAATAATGATCATCGCATTGAATGCATCCCGTATGATATTCACAGCGAGAGTATCAACGAGAAGTTACCAGCGCTGGTGTGGCCATGGCCGGTAGCGAGAACAGAATCTGCCGACGTTGATGAGCCAGTCGATCAATCAGTTCTTGCTCCGGGTCATGCTCGCGTGAAGTCACGGAACGACTCGCGATAACCATCCGTTTTCGAGGAGCCATAGCCTCGCACAGCAGGGATTGCACTTCCTTAAAGGCCGATTGATTGATGAGATTCCACGAAACCCAGGGGGAGATCACCATCAACATCGCAAATACAAAACTTTGCACTGCAATCTGTCGCTGCCTGCGATCCTTGACCCGGCGTTCTGTGACCACAGCATGAGCCACCAGTCGATCACGCACCCGGCGAACCAACGGTGCCGGCTCGAAAAAATCAACCAGCGGCAATGATTCCTCAGGCTTTGTGTAGCCGAAGAATTCTCGCTCGTCCGGTCCCTGCCAATGTTGGTCAACACCTGGCAGCAATTCTTCAGGTGATACAAATTCTTCAGCGGGCAGCAATTCCTCAATTTCTTCAAAACAAAAAAATCGCCTGACGAATTCTTCGTCGGCCTGAAACTGACATTCTCTTTCATGAGACATGGGCGGCTTCTCCTTCGAGAGAACGAAGCAGCCGGGCCAACTTGGCAATCGCATAGCGATAGCGACTGGCCACTGTATTGGGGCTTTCCCCCATCACTGAGGCAATCTCCTGAAATGTCATGCCTTCCCAGAATTTGAGAATGACAACCTCCGCTTGATCCACCGGCAGTTCGGTCAATGCCGCCTGGATCATCTGTTGACGCTCGGCAACTTCCAGTGAATCAATCGCCATCGAAGAACGAAACTGCAACTCCGTGAGAAGATTGACAGAGATGGTGCCTGGCCGCTGGTGCTTCATGCGGAAACGAATGGCTTCGTTTCGCACAATTTTCAGAAAGTAAGCCCAGGGATGCTGCACAACGCGAAACAGAGCGGGCGAAGCCGCCAATCGGGTCAGAGACTGCTGAACAACATCTTCGGCATCAGCGTCGTGTTCCGTCAAAAAACGGGCATATCGCAGAGATCTTGGCCCCACAAGCCCCACCACTCGCGACCAGACTTGCCATTGCCCCTCACCAATCAACTTAAGTGCCTGAATCAATTCTTGTTCGAATGGTCGAATGGCAGATTTGCTCTCCGGCGGAGTTGGGCCAGACGAATGAACATCTCCCGACGGAGTATGGAGAGACTGCCGCATTTCATCCGAGGCTGAGGAGACGAAGGATTGATCCAGTGAATTCTCGATTGTCATGCTCAGACCCCACCCACTGTTCAACCGCCCATGAGCTGGAGGCGAATAGTGCATCATCAGTTTGCAACCTGATCCGATACAAGAAACCTGCTCTCCAGAACGATTTGTCTATCGAATCACGTATTCGATGAAAAAATCAACGAAATTCTGGCTTTGAGGAATGCCAGGTTTCGAGGCATCCTGTCCCCAAACCAAACCTGGTCAGGAAAGCCTGGTCCATGTCAAAGCAGAAATGACAAAAGTTCCTCATGTTTCAGGCTCCGGGAGAAACTGGCAATTGAGAAAAAAGAGAGAGTCTGGGCATCGATGGCAGAACTGCACTTCAACTCAAATGCAATTTCTGCTATGACATAAACTCTTGTGTGATTGAGGAGTTACTTCCGTCAAAGACACTGCAGTTGTGGTTCGAGTTTTTTTGGCTCGAAACCTGCACTAGGACAGGGATGGCCCAAGGTGCGATACCGGTATCGGCATTTCATAGAGCGTGAATTTGTAGCCACTCGTCGATGGCTGGGACTGTCACTCGTGCGATGGTCCGGTTGGTGGCGGAGCGAGTTAGAACACCTCGAACGCTATCTCTCACAAAGAGGAGAATGGTACGCAGTCGCGTTTGCAGGATTTCTGGGGGTCTTCCTCACATTCATGCTCCTGGCGTCCTATCGCGAACCAACGCTTTACAATGTGAATATCGAATTACCACCTGTGGCTGCCCGACTGCCACGGATCCCTGAACTCCCTGTGGCTGATGTCGATACCAGAATCTCGTTGGCTCCCCAGCTATTGGTGGCCGATTACCCTGCTGAGTTTATGTTCGTGGGATTGGAGCGGCGGGTCGTCGATCCTTATCTGTCCCGATCAACATTCACTGTGCCTGCTGATCTTTCATTAAGTGTTGACTGGCTTCATAGTGTGGTGCCAGAAGCCGCGCTAGCGGCCATGGATGCATCACGCAATGAAGCCACAGCCAGTTCGGATTCTGGTCAGTCTTCGAGAGCCTGGAGCGACATTCTCAATCGAATTCGTGATGACTGGCGCCGGGCACAATCACGCCCCCACGACTCTCAAATGGCTGCATATTCACTGGCGACGCCTTACACCGGTCTCGGTAACCGCCTTCCGAAAGCCCTTGCAGACGACCTGACTTCCGACGTCCCCAAATCGACAGTCCCCGCAAGAGGAGAAGCCTACTTCGAAGTGGCCATGGAGTCTTCTCGCAGATCCGATCTGCAACAAGGGGGAGAATCGATTGTCTCCATACGAAATCTCTCTTCGGAAACATTGCCCCTTGTTGAAGTCCTCGAACCATTTTCGAGAATGCCGCAGGTTGTGGGAGCATTTCCAGATGGCTATGTCGATCAGGATGGCTTGAAACGATCCATCTCGCTGTTGCCACCGGGTGAATCGGAGCGACTCACGACGCGCTGGCTTTCCAGCCGACAGACGGCGAACGATCTTCTGTCAACCAACCTGGGGAGGTTTCCTGCTGGAGCAACCAGTGGAGAGTATCGCCTGCAGACGGGAAGCCCCTCGCTCGTGCAGACGGTCGCTGAGGTCACTGCCGATGCTGTCGCTGGTTCACGCACGCTGGTCACTCCGCCCCGCAAAAATGCCCGCCTGGGAATTCAGCTTTCCAGCACAGATCGGATTGTCAAAGGCAAAAATCTCAAAATGAACATCCGCGTGCAGAATATTGGCGAGATTCCGCTCGACAATGTCCGCATTCTGGCAGACCTGTCTCCTGAACTCACGCATTACTACGGCAATGCCGTGGAATATGAAGTGGGTTCACTCCGGCTCAATGAAGATCACCAGACGATTTTCATCATTGAGGGCAAGACGCTCGGTGCCGGGAAAGCCGTGCTGCGGGCCGTCTCACCAGATACACCGATCGCTATGGAAGTTTCCCAATTACTGGTGACCGACGATACAGGATACTCACCGGTTGCTGTTCCTGCGCGAAATACTCCGCGTGACCAGCCTTCAGATTTCCCCTTACCTCGTCCTGGCCGCTCGGAGAATTCTTCAAGCGATCCACGCGACCCCTCAATGCCCCGTGATGAGCTATTGCCACCGCGTGAGCGAATCCCTGCTGCTCGCCCACAGAACCCAATACCGGATGATGGATTGTTTGGCCCGGCACCGGGGGAATTGCCTGCAAACCCGCGTCCCAACCCCTCGTCAGATCTCGAGAATTCTTTACGAAATTCCAATCAGCCACTTCCTCGTGTTCCAGCCAACGTGCGAGAACGACCTGACTCAAGCCGTCCGTTTGGTTCTCCCCCGGTCGACGATCCATTGAATCGATCGGATCGAACTGGCCGGGAATTGGATCGGGTACTCGATCCCAATCCCGGAAGAGATCTCAACCTGCGTGACAGGGGCAACAACACCCCGTCTGCAGATCCTTTCGGCCCAGCTCCAGGTCGACGCCCGCTGCTGGATCGAGAAGCCTCTCCATCAACCACCGATATGCCACGAGAAAACTCTCGCGATTTTCCCCCATTGCCAGACGATTTCGGCCCGGTTCCAACAGACCTCCCGCCATCCGGGCTTCCATCTCGCACGATGCCGCTCGAACGAGATCGGCTTGATAACCTCACTGAACCTCTTGAACCAGCCAGGCCACGCAATTCGACCACAAGACCTTCCAGCGATCCCTTCGATAACGCTTTTCCAGATCCATTACCTGGGCAGCCTCTTCCTTCCATCACGACACCAGAACCTGGCCGACCTGCTGATCCGCGACAGCCATTGCCGCTGCTGCCAGAGATGACTCCCCGCAATCGAGACGTGCCAGCAAGAGATCCCCTGCGATCACCAGAGATCAATCAAACCCTCGAAGATCGGATCGACAAAACCATCCCCAATCGATCCGGATGGAATCCGACGCTCCCTGGAAAGCCCAACCCTTCGATTTCGAATGAGCCGCTGGATCCATTTCCGGAACTCAACGAGCCAGTCCCCAGTCGGATGAACAGAGATTTACCCCGGCTTCCCGACGCTCTGGATACTGCTGCTCCCGACACGGACGCTGCGAATCCTCAAGGTTCAATGCGCTCCAGATCGCCACAACCAGCGTCAGAACCGGATCCTTTTTCAAATGGTTTCGATCCACTCGACTTATTGGAAAAGGCCGATCCTGCAACCAATCAACCTGATCCGCTTCGACAACCTGAGTCGCCTGCAGGCAGGCGCACACTTCCGGCACTGCCTACCGAGATCCCGGATGACTTTCCGCCATTAGGTCCATTGCCTGGTGCCGGGCAGCCTGATAGCTCCACGAGAAATCGTGAGTCACCGACTGGACGGCCCACGCCTGCGACTCAACCACCTCTTCTTGAGCGGAATCGAACTTCACCTCAGGATCCGTTTGACCCGTTCCCCGCCACTGATGGGGTCATTCGCAAAGTGCGACCTGCTGCACCCGAAATGCCTGTGCAACCAGTTGCCGGGGAAACTCAGGCTGCCCCATTCAAAGTCGTCACTGCCAGCCATCAGGAATCGGTCCCTGTCCGGACGAGTAAAACACCTGTAAAGAGCTCCCCCTCTTCGGCTGTGCAATCAGGGGCTACATCTGCAAACAACAGCACTGCAAATAATCAACCACGGGCAGCCAGCCCAGAACCACGACCAGAAGGCTCCCGGTGAATGTGAATTCGCCAGAAGCCTCACCCTGGAACTCCTAGCCGACTACTGGTGGCCTGATCCCAAAGTCTTCAATACTGAGCAGGCTTTTGAAGGGCAATTGGCGAGCGGCAAAGTTGGCAGCACCCCCTTCTTTGCGATCAATCACTCCGACAACCTGAATCACGTTAAGACCAAAATCGATTGAGCGATCAACCGAAAGCAATGCACTCCCCCCGGTCGTCACGACATCGTCCACAATGACCGCACGCATCCCCGGAGTGACTGGCCCTTCGAGATACTTCTGTGTGCCATGCCCTTTGGACTCCTTACGCACCAGAAAGCCAGCCAGTTCTTTTCCGCGGGCAGCGGCGGCTGTCAGCACCCCGCCCACAATGGGATCGGCCCCTAACGACATTCCTCCAAAAGCATCGAACTCGATCCCTTCGAGGAGATCCAGAAGCCCTTCGCTCAACAGCTTCAATCCCTCGGAATGCAGCGTGATCTGCTTTCCATCCAGGTAATAGCTCGATTTTTTGCCCGATGCGAGTGTGAAGTCTCCGAACCGTAATGCTCTCTGGTGAAACAGTTCGATCAGACGGGCACGGTCATACATTTCGCAATCACCTTCTCGATGGCGGCCATCGAGCCGCCCGACTTCTGGATCATTTTTAACCAACGTTCGCCACAGTCTAAAAGCTGATCGTCGACAACGCGAGGATTCCCGTCATAGAGTGAAAATCCAGTGAGCGCATGCACACTCCATCTTCAGAGAAAACGCTCTCGAATCAGTCCTGCACCACTTATTCGCTACAGCCAGATTATCCATCATCAACAACGTCCTCGCGTATGAATTCTTGTGATCACAAAGAGCGTTTATGAGACAAACTTGGCGATGGAGAGTCTCACTCGTGGTACAGGTTTTCACACATCGTCTCGCTTCGAGATTCTGGAATTCAGCCGGAAAATGCGGCCCTCTATGCCAGTTAACTGAGATATCTCTCCAGATGTTTGGCTCGAATTCACTTCTCGACAACTCAAACAGCACAGGCCGTTTCAATGGAATCGCATGAGCAGTTCACTTTGTGGCTCGCATTATCCACAGGCGGACTGGCTCTACTTGTTGCTGCCGCTACAGGATTTATCTGCGGCATCTGGCTGGGGCCCTGGTGGCAACGGCGCCAGTTTTCACGAGCCCTCAAAGACGCTGCCCTCTGGCAAAACCGATTGCTGACTGAACTGGAACAAGTCGAGAAGAACTGTACTTTCGCTCTATCCGAATCTCAAAAACCATTCCCGCCGGATCGACAAAACCGGTTAGAGAAAGTCCAAACCCGTCTCATCGAGTCACTTCAGCGGCTTGCCAACCTGCGCGGCAGCCACAACAGCTCACCAGCAGTTTTCCAGTTCGAATGGATGACTGACGCTCATTCAGCATCGTCTGGTCTACCAGACCGCACCACATTTGATCTCAATCTCAAACACATGCTCGATTATGGCACCGCCTGCCATACCACCAGCGCACTTTTATTGGTGAGAATGGATCGGCATGACTCAGCCCTTCGGCGGTACGGCCCGAGCGAGACAAGTCAACTGCTACAAAAGATGATCGCTCTGGTCATTCGATCGGCACGAGATACGGATCTGATCTGTCAGTTCGACGAACAAACGATCTCAGTCCTGCTTCCGAATCTCACACCAGCACAAGCCTGGAGACAGGCTGAAATGATTCGTGACTCGATCCGGACTCATCACTTCCTGTTGGAAAATGGCCAACAGGAAGTCATCGTGACGGCATCCTCAGGATTGTCCTGTTCACAACCGGAAAGCAATCCTGAGGAACTGATCCAGAGCGCCAGAAGAGCATTAGCCAAGGCAGAAAGCCTGGGTCGAAACAGACTCATCGCCGAATAACAGCATCCCAGGGCCGCGTGCCAGACTTGCACAGTTAATGACGCAACAAACATCCAACTGACAAGAAACTCGTAACGCAGACCCCGAGTGGATCTTCAATTCAATTGCAATAACTCCCAGAGACAGTGGGATCGCAATGAGTGTGAGCTTGAGAATACCGAAGTTACGCAACCCCTAAGGCTGTGACTTCAACTCCAGCTTGAATTCGTTCTTTCCTGAAGATTTCACCTCAGCCATTAACCCAGACTTCTGATGATTGAGGTATTTGGCTGGTACCAGAGCTTTCGGAGCCACTGGTTTCACTTTGGGATCTGGTGGCACATACTCACCCCCGGTAGAAGCGGCCGCTGGTGTCGCCTCATACTTGGAAACGCTTACGGTGTAATTGGCAGCTGCTGCACCATCATTGGGCTGCCAGGTCATCAGTTTGAATCGACCGGATGAATCGGTGGTTCCAATCGCGCTGGGGATGGTCTTACCATCAGGACTTGAGGCCGGTGCATGAAATGTCACCGTCGCGCCATCGAGAGGTTTATCATCCAGTGTTACCACACCTGTCACGGGAAAGGTCGGCACTCGATCTTTTGGTACTTCGCTACCGCCACCACATCCGTGAAGAGTCATCCCCAGAACGATCCCCAATAAACTCAAGCGAATGCCATACATTTGTTGTCACTCCCTAACAATTGATCACAAGCTGAAGCCGATCTGACCGCCAAGAACATCGCGAGGATCTCGGCCCATCAAGACTTGCTGTTTCATTGATTATTTGCGATGACGCCGTAAATAACTAGCCAATCTGAGTGGATTTTCTGACATCCCATCAAACAAACACATACACCACACGGTAGACAACCCGCAATGAAACATGTCCATATGATCATCAAGTGTGTTTCGTGCTCTCAGAGCTTCTTCGCGAAGGAAGGCCCTATGAGAAAATGCGCGTGGTCTGTTCTGAATCCCTGCGATGTCGCCGTGCTTTGAGCCGCACATAAGGGGGCACAAATCGACCTCTGTGCCCTGCCGATCCAGGTGATGCCGTCAGGTCGGCCCGCCTCGGTTCCACCAGATCTTCCAGCACGAAGCCATTGCGGCACAGCTCGCCAATCAGTTCATCCCAGCGATGCAGAAACTCGCTTGTTCCCTGTTCTCGATAGAGCGTATCCGCTGCTACCGGTAAGGCGCGCTGTTCATAGTATTCTACCCCTAACACATAGCGATCACGGTGGTCTCGATGGGTGATCTGCAGACTCCCTGGCTGCTTGTGCTGACTGATGTACAGCCCCCCATCTCTGAGCACTCGACCCAGTTCCCGATACATTCCCGAGAGGCTGGGAATGTAGCAGGTACTGACAGGTTGATGGGCAATATCGAAGGTGGCGTCTCCCAGCATCGACAAATCATCCATGGATGTCGCCAAAGTTCGCACATTGAGATCTCTGCGCTGTGCCTCTCTCGAATCCAATGCGAGCATCTCAGGACTCAGATCGACAACAGTCACCTCGGCACCGGCAGTGGCATAAAGAATAGATTGCCATCCTCCACCCGCAGCAAGGCAGAGAACTTTCAGGCCCCGGACATCCTCAGGCAGCCAGCCCCGAGAGTCCAGTGTCTTTAAGGGATACCGGCATTCCTCGTCACTGGCCACATGGGCAAAAGGACTGCGATTTCGAGCCAGGGTATCCCACGCCTGACGATTCGCCTCCAGAAACTGTTTTCGTGACTGCTCAGATCCATCGATCAACATCTGACACTGCCCTCAAAGACTCTCGATCCCCAGTGGACTCGCCAAGTTTTGGGATCAATCTTTGAGAAATCAAGCAGCCCCCTCCAATCTGCCCTGCCAAAAAGAAAGAGGGATGGCTTTCGATTTCACGAAAACCATCCCTCTAAAATCTATCAAACTGGAGAATTAAGGCTCTTGTTCCTACTCCACAACTGCTGTGGAAAGTGGTGGTAGATTTCGAACAGCTTCAATAGTCGTGATTCGTCCTTGCCACCGCACCAGCATTTCCTGGGCAGCCTTCAAGGCTACTTCCCGCTCAGCCAGTTGCTTCTTTTCATCCTCCGTTGCCGATGCAGTTTTCATTCGCTGCTCAGCTTCCATCCTCGCATTTTTAAGGGCCTGCTCAGCATTATTTCGTGCTCCATCCAAAGTCTTTAACTCATCACGAGCCGATGTGAGCTTTCCTTCCAGAGTGTTTACCTCTGTCTTGATGGCGGCTAATGCCTGCTTACGCTCATCTGTCTGTTTTTCAAGCCCCGAGACAGTCGTGACCTGCTCTTTCACGGCTGCTTCGACAAGATCCATCTGGTCTTTAGCCGACTTAAGCTTTCCTTCCAGATCAGAAACAATGTTTTTCTGATCTGCGTTTTCGGCATCTCCATTCAAACTGTTCCGTGCATTTTCCAAAGCTTTTTGTGTCGTATCGAATGCTTCACGAACCTTTTGCAGTTCTCCCTTTTGACCATTCAGTTTGGTCATTGCGACTTCCAACGCCTTAGTGGTCTGGTCAAATTCCTGCTGCTGTTTGGAGAGTTGCTGCTTCATTCCCCCCAACTGCTGTTCCACCCGGCTCATGTCACTCTGCTTGGCAGTTTTTGCCTCATTCTTGGCGTTCAGTTCAGCCTCTCGAATACCAACCATTTTGCCCGCTTCTTCCGCCGCCTTCTGGCGATCTGCGAGTTGTTTACGCAAGGATTCCACAGCCTCATTCGCAGCAGTGACTTTCTGCTGTGACCCTGTCAATTCCGCTTGAGCGGCCGCCAATTGAGCCGTGACTGATGCCGGATTCGTGACACACTGGCCTATCACTGCTCCATCTTTAGCATTCCACGCATAAACCCGACCGGCCATATCACCTGCATAGACCCGGTCGGTCTCACCCGAATAACAAACTTCCATGCCCACATCCTGAGTCGCAGGGAAATCTCTCTGCTTGTTTCCATTGGCATCAAATAGTTTCGTCACGCGATCACGGCCGGTCGAAACAATCCGAACATCGAGTGTAAAATCCAATGCCTGAACGCCGCCGCCATGAGCATTAAAGTTCTTGATCTGGCCGCCGTTCTGCATTTCCCACAATCGAATCGTGCCATCTTCGCTGCCACTGGCCAGCGTATTGCTATCTGGCGACCACGAGACATCATTAATACTGCCGGTATGACCAGTCAGAAAGTAAAACTCTCTACCGGTATAGGCTTCCCACACAACAAGTCCATTACTACGGTCACCGCTGGCGAGCAACACTCCATCAGGGCTGAATTCGATCGCGGTCACCCAATCGGTGTGTTTCTTAGTCTCGTAAAGTAATTCACCGGTTGATACTTCATAGACTCGCAGCATCTTCTTCGGGCCGCCCAGTGCGACCAGCGACATATCGGGGCTCAAGTCCGCTGCCAGTACGGTATCATACTCAGAACCGACCTGAGCGAGCCTTCGCCCCGTCTTGATATCAAACAGTACCACCAGACCGCTTTGGCCTCCCCGGCCACCACCAGCGAGCAATACAGAACCATTCCGGCTAAACTTCAGAATATGGGGTTGCCCTTCAGGAAAAGGGAGTACTCCGACGAGATCTAATGTCTGAGCGTGGTAAAGCAGAATCTGCTTGTAGCCCGATACCGCCAAGAGTGGAGCCCACGGGTTGACTGCCAAAGCGGTAACCGCATTTGCCCGGGAAGTCACAACCACTGGCTCGATCGGCAAAGCAACTTCAGGCATGGGTGCGGGGCCATCGGGCCGCTTCATGGACGAAGCGGCAGAGGCAGTCACCACTGTCTTCTTTTTGATCTTGGCTTTACTTCCCGAATTCTGCAGTGCCCCCTGCTCAATCCATTTGCGAACCAGTTCCAACTGAGCATCCGGCAGTCGCGGTTGCCCCGGCGGCATGATGGGCTCTGACTCATGAGTCATTACCAGATAAAGCTGACTATTGGCAGGTTCACCGTTGGTGTTAATGACTTCGCCAGAGGCCCCACCCTGCATGGCGGCAGAGTAGTTATCGAGAACCAGGTCACCTTTTTTATCATTGGCATTATGGCACGAACCACATTTCTCCCGAAAAATTGGCAGAATGTGCTCGTCATAAGTGATCTTCTTCTCCTGAGGTTTATCATCCGACGATTTTTCCTGAGCAGAAATTGCTCCAGGAACAGCCATCGCAATGGTCAAAAGGATTGGGAGAAACCGACCCATACTGATACTCACTCTTCCACGAATGTCAGGCCAATCAGTTGAGAGGCCATCGATATCAACCGAGTTACAACACCAATCACATAAGTTCACGAATCAGGGCAACGCTCGCGACTGAGCCTTAGTGATTAAAGATAAATTCCCGGCTGTTCAGCAGTGCCCAGAAAACATCATCGAGATCTTTCTTCGCATCCTTCGATTCAGCCAAAGTTGGCAACAGAACGTCAAGTTCTGCTTGAGTCGCTTTGCGTGAAAGACAGCGAATATAGAGTCGCTGCACAATCTCTTCGTGAGGCACTTTCTCCTGCAACCACTTACCAACCAGGTTCCCCTGGGCAATCTTCTGATTGGAAGAATCGCCATTGAGCAGGTGCAGTGCCTGCGACAACGTCGGCTCCATCTTCACCTCACAACTGCAAGCCGTTTCGCGCGTCGCTCGACCAAACGTCGTTAGGAAGTAGTTTGATGTCTGTCCGTCAGCAATCTGAACGGCTCGGGCGCCCAGCGGCAACCCGCGGAACTTTTCCCGACCACTCGTCACCTGCGTGATAATATCGAGCATTGATTCGGCTTTAATACGCCGTAGAGATTGATGAGCAAAATTCTTGTCATCGGTCGCATTCGATTCATTACGCTGTGTTGACCGCTGATAAGCTTCTGAACGAACAATTTCCTTTACCAACTGCTTGAAGTTGTAGTTAGAAGCCGTGAATCTCTTGGCCAACTCTTTCAAGAGGGGTTCATTGGAAGGAGGATTGGAGATGCGGACATCATCAATCGGATCGACAATGCCGATCCCGAAGAAGTGATGCCACACACGGTTGACGAAGTTCTCAGCGAAGTACGGATTCTCCGGCGAAGCCAGCCAATTCGCCAGGACTTCACGGCGATCCTTACCCTTGGTATCTGCCTTGGGCCCACCCAGGAAGACAGGCTCCATCACTTTACCGTTGACAGGATGCCTTACGTCACCACCACCACTATTGAAAATAATCGTTTCGCGATAGTCTTCGGCTTCCTTACGTCCAATCTGAGAAAAGAACGATGCAAAGGCGTAGTAATCATCCTGTGTCCAGCGATCAAAAGGATGATTATGACATTGAGCGCATTGTGTTCTCATTCCCATGAAGATCTGGGCGACATTCTCAGATACTTTGAGTGTATCCCGCTCGATTTGATAGAAATTTGTCGGAGCGTTCTTAAATGTCCCCCCGTTCGCAGAGAGAATATCTCGCACCATGACATTGAGCGGTACATTCTCGGCGATCTGCTCTGATAGCCAGTTATAGTACAGCACGATCGACTTATAGCTGGTCTGATTGGATGATCTCATCATCAGCCATTCGGCCCACTTGGAGACCCAGACTTCAGTGAATTCTTTCCGCTCGACAAGTTGATCAATCAGCAGATCCCGCTTCTGAGGATTCGTATCCGTCATGAAAGCGACATATTCTTCTTCCGTCGGGAGAATCCCGACCAGATCGAGGTAAACACGCCTCAGAAATGCTTCGTCATCCGCTTTGCCACTGGGTTCAATGCGCAGCTTCATGAGTTTCTGATTGACCAGGTCATCAATGTAGTTGGCACTCGGCATCGCCTTAGCCTCATACTGATGCCATTTGGGCAACACGACAAAGTGGGAACCCACAGTAAAGGTCGCGAAGCGAGCCATGATAAAGGCTTCGCCACGAGCTCCCGCCTGAATGATACCTTCGGGAGAAATTGTTGCGGAATTGTCATTATTCGACATAAACAATGTCAGGGCTGTCACGTCCCGATCAGAACCATCGCTATAGGTCGCACGAACTGTTACCTGTTGCTTTGTACCTTCGCCATCGAGCACTCCATCTGGCGGGTATAGTGATAACCCTGTGCAGACGGGGACATCAGCCGGATCTTGTGGACAATTGGCAGCCACCCAGTCCACGAAGGTCTTGTTCAGATCCGAAGTCATCTCAAAACGTTTACCGCCGCCATGGGGAACAGCCCCCACAGATTTTTCGACCAGAAGACTGGCTTCAGGCACAGCGAGGTCGACTCGGCGACCGGGGAGTTCTCTTACGATGCGGTGGTAATCACCATCCGGGTCGTAACCAAAGAGAGAAAGTCGGAAACCATCTTTTCCGCGGGCAGCACCATGGCAGCTACCACTGTTACAGCCCGCCTTCATCATCACTGGCATCACATCCAGTTTGAAACTCACAGGACGAGCTTCAGTCGCTTTGATGACTTCCAAAGGAACAGCCTTTGTCAAACCACCATATTCGACACGAAGCTCTGTCTTGCCATCAGCCTGAGGACATAACGTCGTCCCCTCCAGCTTGACAAACTGTTGATCAGCGATCTGGAATTTTGCCTCATGACTGACATCGACAGTTACGCCATCCTCTCGAACCGCCTGAACAACAAGGAGCTGCCGATCTGCTGTTGTCTCGAGCTTGACCTGCTCCGGATAGACACGCAATTGAGTGAGCTTGGACTCACCAAATACATCACCGGTTGCGAACAGGAATGTTCCCAGAACGCCCCATGTCATCCAACAACGGTTAAAGTTCAATCTGTTCATATTCAAAACCCACCCTGACCCTGATTGAGCATTCGTTTCCGAAAATTTGACTTCCATCTCAATCACCTGTGCCGTTATCTGATTGCCATATCGACGCCCCTGGCTGATCCAGGGCGAGATCTATTCATACCGTTAATGTGCTCTGACTCAGTCGAACAAAGACAAGCCTTAAGGCGCCTGCCCTGCAGCCGCCTTTTGTTGCTGTTCTAACCGTAGTTGCTCCAGACGGCTCAAGGGTTTCGTTGCCGGAGGTTTGGGTGCTTCCGCAACTTGAGGAGTGGGAGCGGGTGCAGGCGTCGTTTTGGGTGGCAACGGCTTGTCAATCCGCAGTTCGCCGCTCCCTAAATGATGAATCACTTCTTCACCTTCCTGCTGAATGATAATCTGGCAGAAAAGATTCTTGTTTTTGCTGACCGGTGCTTCAGGGCCGGCTTTAATCTTGAACACCAGCTCCTGCGTCTCTTTAGTCATCTCCAGTGGTTCAGCGGTCGTTTGATGAGGCAACCCCATCAACACGACCTTGGCAGTCCCCTCAAAAGGTGTGACCTGCTCAACTTTCACCGGGTAATCGATCTCTGCATTTTGCTCGATAGCGGACTTTGCGAACTCCAGCTTGACGTAAGGCTCAGCGACTTTCAGCGCGACAAACGGCGAGGCGGAAATACGACTTCCTCCCACATCTGCACGAACTCTTGCACAAATCTTCCAATCACCTGCGGGA